>JAYTFA010000110.1:0-2662 GCA_043734765.1 Pseudobdellovibrio sp.
GCAGTGTCCGTACAAAAATGTGTTCGGGCCGGCGGAAAACATAATGATCTGGATAACGTTGGCTTTACCGCCCGTCACCATACTTTTTTTGAAATGCTGGGTAATTTTTCTTTCGGTGATTATTTTAAAGAAGATGCTATCCGCTATGCCTGGGATTTTTTAACCAACGAATTGAAAATTCCGAAGGATAAACTTTATGTCACGGTTTTTGAAACCGATGATCAAGCGGCAGATATCTGGCACAGACAAGAAGGCGTGCCTAAAGACCGCATTTTCAGACTGGGCGAAAAAGATAATTTCTGGCGGATGGGCGACGTAGGACCGTGCGGGCCAAGCTCTGAAATTTTTTATGACCATGGCCCGCAGTACGGCAAAATTTCAGATCCGTTTAAAAGTATTGTTGCAGGAGAAGATCGTTATATTGAAATCTGGAATTTAGTTTTTATGCAATTCTACGAATCGGCGCCCGGCGAACAAACGCCCTTGCCGAAACCCAGTGTAGATACAGGGGCGGGTTTTGAAAGACTGGTTGCTGCGGTTCAAGGACGACATAATAATTATAAAACTGATATTTTTTCAGCGATTCTCAATAAGGGCACCGAGCTTCTCAAATTGCCCGGAGGGATTGAATCTCTTCATAAAGCTGAAGAAAATGCTCAGGCCAATCTTACCCATGATAAAAATTCGCTTGAAATACTTTCCTCGTTGCGGGTCCTTGCCGATCATAGTCGCTCGGCCTCATTTCTATTGGCAGATGGCGCCCTTCCTTCGAATGAAGGTCGCGGTTACGTATTAAGAAGGATTATAAGACGTGCCATACGTTACGGTCGAAAATATTCAACAACAGAATCTTTACTTGCGCCGATGAGCGAGGTGTTGATTGAACAAATGGGCAGTTTTTACCCGGAACTTAAAATTAGAAAAAATCATATCCTAACCACCCTTCTAGATGAGGAAGCAAGGTTCTTACAAACTCTCGACAACGGCACTCTTATTTTACAGGATGAAATTTCGAAAATAAAAAAATCGGGGCAAAAAGCTTTGGCGGGCGAAATTGTATTTAAACTTTATGACACTTATGGATTTCCCGTTGATTTAACAGCTTTAATAGCTGCAGAAGAAGGCCTGCAGATTGACGAGGCTTCATTTGAAAAACACATGCACTCTGCAAAAGAAAAAGCAAAGTCATCGTGGAAAGGCAAAGGCCTACAATCAGATGAAAAACATATCATCGAATTAACTCAGAAATTTTCAAAAATGCCAACTGAGTTTGTGGGCTATGACAAACTGAGCACAACCTCTGATATTTTAAGTCTTTCAAACGGCACTGAAGAAGTTTCTTCTCTGTCAGCCGGGCATGGTGGAATCATCATATTAAAACAAACTCCGTTTTATGCAGAAGGCGGCGGCCAAGTTGGCGATCGGGGACTATTAAAAACAGCCGTAGCTGAAGCTAAAGTTTTGAATTGCACAAAACACGCGGATGTCTATCTCCATCATGTGGAAGTTGTAAAAGGCGACATAAAATTATCAGATAAGCTTGAGTGTAAAGTCGGACAGTCCGAGCGCCGACAAACCACTTCAAATCACTCAGCCACGCATTTAATGCACGCAGCACTCAGAAAAGTTCTGGGCGACCACGTAACTCAGGCCGGCTCCCTAGTGGACAGTTCGAAAACACGTTTTGACTTTACTCACGGTAAGCCGCTGAGCCCTGAAGAAATTTCAAAAATAGAAAATTTAGTTAACGACGAAATTGCTCTGGCCTATCCGGTTTTATCCGAAGTGATGACTCACAAAAATGCAATAGCCAAAGGCGCTATGGCTTTATTCGGCGAAAAATACGGAGACCTGGTTCGCGTCTTAACCATGGGTACTTTTTCCAGCGAACTTTGCGGAGGAACTCACGTTAAAAACACATCTGAAATACGCGTTTTTAAAATCATCTCGGAATCCGGAGTAAGCTCCGGTGTGAGACGAATTGAAGCTATAACCGGAAACTCGGCAATTCAATACCTAATGCAGAATACTCAAGAGGCTTTATCCGCAAGTCAGACGGCGGGCCTCGCTCCAGAGAAAACCCTGACTCAATGGATTGAAGAAAAAAAAGATGAAGTAAAAGATTTACAAAAACAAATTAAAAAAACTCAGGCAGGCCAGATTAACATTGAGGATTTATTGAAATCTGCAAAATCTTTCGAATCCCGATCGGGACCTGCTCAACTTGTTTTTGCCGATTTATCTGTTGATGATCGTGATGTTTTGTCACAGATCTCAGACCAATTAAAGAGCAAAGTGCTACGCGGGATTATTATTGCGATAGGTAAAGGTGAAAATTCCCATCCTGTTATTATTTCGGTCAGTAAAGATTTAAATTCCCAGTTCAAAGCCGGCGACTTATTAAAGGATTTTGCCCAAGTACTCGGCGGCAAGGGTGGCGGCCGACCGGATTTTGCTCAAGGAGCCGTGCCCAACCGGAGTAAATTAAAAGAAGCTTTTGAGCTGATATCGAAAAGAATTTTACAATAATCACGGACATGCAAGTTGCTTGTACTGTTTCTTTAGGGCTTCAATGTAGCCCTTTAAGGAATCGGACTGATTTTCACAAAGGTCAATTGAGTTGCTTCCGCAACCGTCAGATGACGATCCCAGATCAAATTGC
>JAYTFA010000111.1:0-4109 GCA_043734765.1 Pseudobdellovibrio sp.
GGGACATCATATTGAAAGTGACCATGGAATTATTTCAATTTCCGACTCATTTCGACTAACTTTAGGTGCGGCCGTTTCTTTTCTCAATAAAACCGACAAGGCTGCAAAAGTTTTTTTAGTCGGTTCCCATTGTAGACTTTCGAGTAAATAAGTTAAAAAAAATAAAATCACTTCACATATTTTATTTATATGTTAAATGTTACCTAGAGTAAAACATCTCACTGTTTACGGACGAGGTTAATATCTTTAACTTAAAAAATAATTCGGAAAAATTACTTAACTTGTTGGCTCGCGCAAGTGTGGATTTAGGTTCAACTCTGAATTATACCGACACAATCTCTCATGTTTGTAATGTTTCCGTACCTATATTGGCCGAATGGAGCGCGCTGTTTATTATAGATGAAAAGCTCGGGACCCTCTCATTTACCCATGCCTATCACCCCGACCAGCAGAGGAATAAAAAATTAACTGAGTTCTTTCAGTCTGATCTGGATAATCATCTGAAACGGCCCGTCGTTTTAGATACACTCCGTAAAGGAAGGGCTGTCGTAGAAATTCGCGAAGTGCCTTCGCCAATTGCGGGGTTTTTACTTAACTTGCCCCTCATTCAAAGATCTGAGGTTGTCGGATTTTTAACTTTAGGTTCAAAAAATAATTTTACACCCGATGATATTCTGATGGCTGAAGAAATAGCTAATCGTGCAGCCACAGCCTTAGACAATTCTCGGCTTTATCAGCGAGCTTGTATTGCTGAAAGCGAATCTGCGCACGCTAAAAAAATTGCAGATAATGCAAACCTGGCTAAAAGTAAATTTTTAGCTAATATGAGCCATGAAATTCGTACTCCGATCGGTGCAATATTGGGATTTACCGATCTGTTGATGTCCCCTGACTCCAGCGAAGCGGACCGAATGGAGTGGGCACGACGGGTTAAATACAACGGCAATCATCTTTTACGATTGCTGAGTGATATACTAAATTTAACCAAAGTGGAAAGCGGCCAACTATCGATTGAAAAACAAATTGTAAATTTTAATCAGTTTTTCAACCAGATCGCTCTAAATCTGTCAACACAGGCACAAGTAAAAAACCTTGAACTGTGTTTTTTATTAGAATCTTCTGTTCCTTCTTCTTTTTACACGGATCCCACCCGGCTTCAGCAAATATTAACTAATGTTATAGGCAATGCGCTTAAGTTTACTGATGAAGGTAAGATCAATGTTAGTGCTGGATTTAACAAAGAATCGGGCGCGCTATATTTTAATATTGAGGATACTGGTCCGGGCTTAACCGTAAAGCAGGCTTCACAATTATTCCAACCCTTTGTTCAGACTGATGCCGAACACTCGAGACGCTGTGGCGGCACGGGGTTAGGTCTTGCTTTGTCTATGAATCTGGCCCAACTTCTCGATGGGGATTTAAAATTAGTTTATTCTGAACCGGGAAGAGGCACTAAATTTAAAATCTATATTACGCCTGAAGTTCCGGCAAATGTAGAATTTCTGACTGAACTTCAACATCCGACATTTTCAAGTGACTATTTTGATTCTCAAAAAGAAATTTTGAGGCGCCTCACTGGAAAAAAATTTCTGGTCGTAGACGACTCTCTGGACAATCAGTATTTAACTAAAACTTTGCTGACCAGTAAAGGGGCAACTGTAAGTATTGCTGGAAGCGGCGAAGAAGCGCTCCGCGAAGCACAGTCCGACAATTTCGATATTATTTTGATGGATATACAAATGCCGGGTAAAGACGGCTATTCAACTACCAAAGAATTAAGACAAAGAGGCTTCAAAAAACCCATCGTAGCTCTTACTGCCTGCGCTCTTACGGAAGAACGAGAGAAAAGCACTCTGGCCGGATTCAACAGACACCTAACCAAACCAATAAACCAAAATGAACTCATGAGCGTTCTATTGGACCTATTGGTTGTGGATGAAGTTCTGTATAATTAAAGCCTTATTTCCCTCTGAAAAAGAAAAACCAGAGAAGAATTACCAAAAACCCCGGAACTCCAAGCATGTACATTAAAATAGGGCCGGCAACTTTACCATTCACGTTGTCGATTACTTTCTTCAGTACGTTCATAGGTACCTCTGTTCTTCATTTTTTGGTTTTTTAGTTTTTGGCTGCATGTCCTCTGTCATATTTTCTTCTTCAAACTTTTCTTTTAAACTCATGTATGTCTCGCCGATAGCAACACGGGTTTCAATATCAAACTCTTTTTTAACCATCCTAAACATTTCACCCTCTTCTTCTTCAATATGATGCTCCACCAGTTCGCCAAGCACTTTTACTTTCGCCATCCAGTTGTCTTCGTCCTGAGTCTGTTTAATTTGCTCAATCAGTTCATCGGCTATGGCGTGCTCAGTTTCGCCTTCAAATCCTTCGGTGCGCAGCTCCTTATCACTCTCTTTTAAACGGGCATACAGACTTTCCTCTTCGGGTTTTGCATGAGCCAATAGCATAGGGGCGAATTTCTCAAAAGCCGGCCGTTTTACGGACATTTTACAGTCGGAATCTTTTAAAATTTTAATTAGTTTTTTGAGGGGCATATGATCTTTAAGAATCAACTGGATGATGTCACTTTCATTCGTACTGGCCTTAGAACTTCTATTCTTTGTTGTCGGTTTCCGTGATGAGTTTGTTTTTTTCTTTTTCATATTTCCCCATTTCTATAGTGTTTGCAATTTAGGAGCAATTTGTACGCCAAAAAACTATGAATGAGTGGAGGCAATATTAGACGTGCTGGCTCGTAGAATCAAAAAAAGGTTCCCTCGAATTCAAAATTATTTTACAATAATAATTGAAATCGAGCTAACATGGATGAAATTGAGAAATTTTTTATTTGTCCTTTTTGTCATGCGAAAATATCCATGCTGCTGGATATATCAACCTCGCAGGCGCAAAGCTATATTGAAGATTGTGAAGTTTGCTGCAATCCGATTCAAATTACGTACGAATCTATCGATCAAAAAGTTAAAGGATTTCGAGCTGAAAAGGCATATGGTTAATGAAATTTGGTGGACCAACCCGAATGCGGAACGAACACCCAGGATTCGTATAAATCGAAAAAATTGTTATTACTCTTGAGTTGGCATTGCGAGCTTTTCGAAAAGTTTGGCAAGGCCTAGTTTATCAAGTTTCTTCTGGGCTATCGCAATCATTGCGTTGTAAAGCTCCTCTCCTGAGTCTTCTATTTCAATTTGGTGCCAATCTAAAAACACAAGCGCCGAGGCCAGCGCCGTCCTTTTGTTTCCATCTACAAATGGCTGATTTTCTGCAATATGGAATGCATAGGCTGCGGCCATTTCAAAAACACCGTTATGAACATATTGACCGCTGAAAGACGCTTGCGGCGTCATTACGGCGGACTCAAGTAAATCGTGTGCACGAGTTCCTGTGGCACCACCATAGCTTTCTAGCTGCATATCGTGCAACGCCAACACATCTTCCAGTGTGAGAAATCGAAACTCGGTCCTATTCATTTTGCTAACTTTTTGAATGTGGCATCATATTTTTTCATGACTTTTTCAGCCGAGGCTCGAAGGCTCTTTTTGCCTGATCGAATGGGCTCGATAATGAGGCGAGCGCCATCGGTCGTCATTTCTAATTCTGTATTGCGATCAATATTAAGCAATTCGAGAATGGGTTTTTCGATAACCAGGCCGAAGCTGTTTCCAACGGCTGAAAGTTTTTTTTTCACGAGTACCTCCGTACTTATATCAGTATAACAAATGTATTACGAAATGGCAAGTTGAAGACTAAAAAAGTTAGTATCACATCCATAGTTAACTCGTACCACGCGCACCACCCTGACATGACTTAAACCATTGAAAAGCTTTGGGTTTGATTCATAGAAAATGAGGCCGTATCAGATTAAGCTGGTCTTCTGCCTATGAACGCTCGAACATGTGAGCATTTCGGGTTCTTCACGGTTGAAGGTGGGAATTTCTAATTCCGCATGGATGAAATCACAATCTATGGCAGCACATGCTGAGATCTTGAATTTGGTGGACCTGACAGGGATTGAACCTGCGACCTGAAACATGCCATGCTCCCGCTCTCCCAGCTGAGCTACAGGCCCACATTAACTAAATACTAAAACA
>JAYTFA010000112.1:0-4368 GCA_043734765.1 Pseudobdellovibrio sp.
TCTTGTTTCCATCTGTAAAACCCGAGACCGCGCCTTGATAAGTGAGCTGTGCTTCTTCTGCGCCGGGCACAATTTCAATATCGATATTGTGTTTTTTTGCAATAATAAAAAGTTCTTGCTTATTGACTGCATCGCGGGCGGCAGAGGTGGCGATGGCCCTTACTTTTTCCGGTTTATGCAGTCTTATGAGATCGCTGAATTTTTTGAGACAATTGTCCGCTCTCAAAAGTGCGTCTGGGTGAAATTTTTTAGACTGTTCCAGCCCCTGTCCTAGCCTGACAACTTCAACAGTGTCGGAATAAATTTCAGTCACTCTGTTATTTGAAATATCGGCAATCAAACATAAAAAAGTATTTGAGCCCAGATCCAGGGCTGCTACTTTCATTTGGCGTTGTCCAATTTTTTTTTCAGAATCTGGTTTACCAGGTCCGGATTAGCTTGACCTTTTGAGGCCTTCATTGCGGCCCCTACAAAATATCCGAAAACTTTTGTTTTTCCGGATCTGTATTCATTTACCTGTAAAGAATTGGCTTCAAGAATCTCATCGACCATTTTTTCGATTACTCCGACATCAGAAACCTGAATTAAGTTTTTTTCTTTTATTATTTGAGCCGGGGACTTAGTTGAGCTCCACATTTCCAGAAAAACGGTTTTTGCAATTTTGCCGGAAATAGTGCCTACATCAATTAATTGAATTAACTCTGCCAACTCGTTAGGTCCTAAGGGTGAACTGTGAATGGCTATCTTGTTATTATTGAGTTCTCGCATCAGCTCAGAAGTAATCCAATTGGCGGATAATTTTGCATTACCACTCTTTTGGCTGACAACTTCAAAATAGTCCGCAATTTCTTTCTCGTCCGTAAGCAAAAAAGCATCATATTCAGATAGCCCCATTTCATCCTTAAAACGTTTCGCTTTTTTAGACGGGAGCTCGGGAAGACTTTTCCGAATTTTTTCAATTTCCTCTTCCGTAATCACGATCGGCAACAAGTCCGGGTCAGGAAAATACCTGTAATCCTGCGCATCTTCCTTTGCTCGCATAGAAAAAGTTCTGTTTTTGTCTGCATCATAAAGACGGGTCTCTTGAATTATTTTTTTTCCGGCTTCGACCTCATCAATTTGGCGGTCGATTTCGTATTCAATGGCTTTTTCTATGAACCTGAATGAGTTTAGATTTTTGAGCTCCACCTTGGTGCCGAGTTTTTTTTCACCGATTTTTCTGACTGAGACGTTGCAATCACATCTTAATGATCCCTCTTCAAGATTTCCGTCACAGACATCAAGGTAGCGGACAATTTGACGTATCGTTCGCCCATACTCGGCCGCTTCTTGTGGGCTGTTCATATCGGGTCCCGAAACTATTTCAAGTAGCGGTATTCCCGCGCGATTGTAATTCAAAAGAGTGTAGTCTCCAAAATGAGTGGATTTGCCGGCGTCTTCTTCCATGTGCGCGCGCGTGATTGAGATTTTTTTGGAAATATTATTAACGTTGATCGTGACTTCGCCATTTTCACAGATCGGCTTGTCGTATTGCGATATTTGGTAGCCTTTCGGCAAGTCGGGATAGAAATAATTTTTTCTTGAAAAAACTGAAAGGTTTCTGATTTGACAACCAAGTGCCAATCCGGTTTTGATGGAAAACTCAATTGCTTTTTTGTTCAGAACGGGGAGTGTTCCCGGCATTCCTAAGCTAACCGGTGAGGTATTTTCATTATCGGCGGCATCGAAATTTGTCGGGTCCGAACAAAATATTTTGGATTTTGTTTTTAGTTGAACATGAACCTCAATACCGATGACAGCTTCATAACCTCGATAGGTAATGTTCGTAGGATTATCGTTAGTAAACATCTGGTACTCTTCCCTGGCCCGGCGACATCGCCTCAAGCGCAAAAGCAATATTCAATATTTTTTGTTCTTGGAAATGTGCGCCCGTCAGTTGAATGCCGATAGGAAGCCCTGTAGAAGAAAATCCGAACGGAACACTCATGCCAGGAAGTCCGGCTAAGTTTGTGGCTGTTGTAAAAATATCGTTCAAATACATTTTAAGTGGATCGGTTGATCTTTCGCCGATTTTAAATGCGGTTGATGTCGTTACCGGACTTAATAAAGCATCGCATTTTGTGAAGGCATGTAAATATTGTTCTCGCAAAAGGCGCCTAACCTGGCAGGCTTTGTTATAGTAAGCCTCATAGTAGCCGGAAGAAAGACAATATGTTCCCAACATAATTCTTCGCTTTACTTCTTTTCCAAAACCTTCTCCGCGCGACTGAGAGTAGAAATCTTCCAACGACATTTTTGATAGGTCATTAAATTCCGCACGATGGCCGTACCTGACTCCGTCGTAACGTGCCAGATTTGAAGATGCTTCACTGGCGGCTATCAGGTAATACATAGAAACTGCAAACTCCGTTAGCGGAATTGAAACTTCAACAAACTCAGCGCCGGCATTTTTAAGCTCCTCGATTGCAAGCAAATAGGCTTTCATAATATCGGGCTGAAGTTCTCCTTTTTGATATTCCTTTACTAATCCGATTTTCAAACCTTTAACATTGGTTGATAAGTCTGTTGAAAAGCTTGGAACTTTTTTATCAGCTGTGGTTGAGTCTTTTTCATCTTGCCCACAGATTACTTCTAATGTTAGCGCGGCATCTTCAACAGAAGATACCATGGGTCCTGCCTGATCTAATGACGATGCAAAGGCAATAATTCCATAACGGCTGACTCTGCCATAAGTTGGCTTGATTCCAACGATTCCACAAAAACTGGATGGCTGCCGAATTGATCCACCCGTATCGGTTCCGATGGTGCCCATCGCAATTCTAGCGGCCTGTGCTGCCGCCGACCCTCCGCTGGATCCGCCGGGAACATAATCCGTGTTCCAGGGATTATGACATTTACCGAAGTAAGAGGACTCCGTGCTTGAGCCCATTGCAAACTCATCCAGATTAAGTTTTCCGAGAATTGTGGCTCCGGAATTTTTCAATCGCGCAACGACTGTTGAATCGTAGGGAGGAACGAAATTATGTAATATTTTAGAGGCGGCAGTTGTTTTTAAGCCTTTGGTGCACAATAAGTCTTTTATTCCAAACGCCACTCCCGCGAGCGGCCCGACATTTTCATTTTTGTGGATTTTGCTGTCTATTTTGCCGGCCTCTTCCACAACCGCAGAGTTTATCGTGACATAGGCATTTAATTTGGGATTTAGTTTGTCGATTCTATTTAAAAAAAACTGAGCCACTTCAACAGCAGAAATTTTTTTACTTTTAACTGCATCGCTTACTTCTTTAAAGCTCGCCTTTATTAAATCCATAAAATCTTTCTATACAACAGGTGGAACTTTAAAAAGATGTCCTGCTTTGTCCGGCGCATTGATTAACATCTCTTCTGTTGTGGTTTCTTGTTTAGCCTCATCAGCACGGGTAACAAATTCGATCTCTGACGGCGTAACCAAGGGCTCAACTCCCTTAGTATCTATTTTTGATATTTGTTGAAAATGGGTTAAAACCTTAGTCAGCTGATCTCCATATTCTATAGCCTCTTCAGGCGTGATACTTAATCGTGCAAGTTTTGCTATGCGCTCTATGGTTTTTTGATCAATCATTTAAAGCTCCGGATTGCATAAGACAATATCAAATTTAATGATTTCTACAAGCTGTAATGCTACAAATAGGCATGTCAGAAAATTCTGTAAAAAAGCGTTATGAAGAACTTAAAAAGCTCATTCGGCACCACGATGACCTTTATCATATACAGGACCGCCCCGAAATAAGTGATTACGATTATGATCAGCTTTTTATTGAACTTTTGCAGATTGAAAAAGATCACAAAAATTTAGATCTTACGGATTCTCCTTCTCTGCGCGTAGGTGGTGGAGTTATTTCTCATTTTCAAAAGAAACAGCACCGAAAGCCCATGCTTTCTTTATCTAACAGCTATTCAACCGAGGATATTCTTGATTTTGATTTGCGGGTAAAAAAGTTGCTTCGCAGTACGGACCCGGTTGAATATTATACTGAGCTTAAATTAGACGGCCTGTCGATGGAACTGGTTTACGAAAATGGCGTTCTTGTAAACGCACTAACTCGCGGAGACGGCTCGATTGGTGAAGATGTTACTCATAACATCAAAACAATTAAAACCATTCCTCTTAAGCTTAAGACTCCTAATCCTCCAAAATTATTGGAAATTCGCGGCGAGGTCATGCTTTTTAAAAAAGATTTTATTGCTATGAACCTAGCTTATGAAGAGGCCGGCGAAGAAACCTTTGCCAATGCTAGAAACGCTGCTGCGGGAACTGTGCGGCAATTAGACTCAAAAGTTGCCGCCTCCAGACCGCTTAAGTTTTTAGCCTACGCTCTTGGAGAATTT
>JAYTFA010000113.1:0-7794 GCA_043734765.1 Pseudobdellovibrio sp.
CACAGATTATCATAAAGTTCTCGCTCAATATGGGTGAAGTGAGTTTTTATGCGACCGATGGACTGCTCGTAAGAATAGCTATAATCAAATGCAGAACTGTCGGCTGCCAATTGATCCAGTTGGGTATTTTGGTCATAGGCAAGCATTCCTTTGTTCAGCACTATCAATAAATTTACATATTGTTCAGCATGAAAAGGTAGGGCCGAAACCACGGTTTTTTTATTTAAGTAGAGGCACTCGGAAAGAGTGGATTGTCCCGAATTACAGACGACAATCTTTGCATCCGTCAGATGTTGAACATTATCAAGTGTAAAGTTCTCTTTAAAGTTTTTAAGCTTGCTGATCGGTGATTCAACATTAGAACTGCTTAAGGTCACAAGCACGTTTTTAAGCGAAGCTTCATTTTTTTTTAAATTTCTCATAAGTGACCATCTGACCAGGGGTGGTGACAATAATATCTTATTAAGAGAAATGAGCTTATTGCGGCTGACTTCAATATCCAGACAGGGTGCGATTACAAATCGGCAAAAAGTATAGTGAACCACCAGGTCGGAGAGTTCCAGAAAAAGAGACAGAATAAGATTCAGTTTCAGGCTGGCAGGCTGTTTTATAAAGTAATTAATAACTTCATATGAATTGTTGATCCCGATCAGATTTTTTTTATTCCCAAGAATCTTATGCAGCACAAAACAATAGTCAGAATCAAAAATTATATAATCATATCTATTAACAGATAATATGTTTTTCTGAATTTGATAGTTTCCCCATAATCTTTTGAAAAAATGAGGAATATAGCTGAAATAGAATTTAAGTGAGCCATATCTGAATTTTTTTTCAAGATTCAGATCTTTTTGTTTGAAAAGATTTGTCACCTTTGGATTATGACTGAAGTAAAGATAGGGCTTATCGGATGTTATGACATCTATTGAAGCGTCCACTGCCAGTACATCCATCAGAGAATCGCAGCGGGTTGCATTACCCATACCAAAACCATTAATTACAAAAAGTATCGATTTACTCATCTCTACTGATAATAAATAAATTATTTAAAAAGCCACCATCTTTTTTGATAATTCGGTACTTTTTATTTGAATTATGAAGGGCTTGAGTCAATTTTACTTCAAATCCCGAGTTGATTTTTACTCCTCTGGTCTGATGAAAAAACTTATAGAAAGCAAAAATAAGGCCACTCTCTTTGGGAGCCAGGATACCCACTTTTGATCCTACGTGAGCCAAATTCAGAGTTTTCGTCAGAAATTCAGCCGGGTCTGAGGAAAACTCAAGTACACCAAGCGCCAGTATCACGTCAAATGTCCGGTTTGTAATATAGTTTTCCAGTGAACATTTAGAGTGTTCAAAAAGCTCTGAATCGACATAGAGTTTTGTGTCCAGCGCATTATCCAGGCTAACCAGGGACAAGGGTTTCTGAGAAAGTATCCAGCGGGTGTAATGACCACTTCCCGAACCAATCTCGATAACGGAATTTGATTCTAAGTTATGGAAATTTTTTTGAACAATTTCAAATTCTTGTTTTTTAACAAAGGCTTCGATCATGGACATTTTGTCTTTTTTGTTCAGAAAGTATTGATGCTTTTGATAGGCGTTGAAATCAGTAACAAAATTGCATGGAAGGTTGTGAACAAAGGCTCCAAAAGATAATTTTTTATTGGTCACAAATTTTAAATCAACTATTGAATTCAAATCGTTCAGAATTTCAGATTTAAGAAAAGTTCTGGGATTATAATTTATATTATTTTTCCCGCTGACTACAAAACTAAAAAAGGCATGTATTTTGTTAACTAAGCTACCGGTATTCTGTGAAAAGGAATGAATGTGATACTTGAAATTATTTAAACTCAGGAAATCCTGAAGCTGCCGGGGTTCTAACCAGTCGAGGAGACCAGCTGAAATCAGAAAGTCGGCTTTTAGTCCTTTAATTGTGCTGAGATCACGACAGTGCCATTGTGCATTCGGAAATTTTTTATTAGCCAGCTCGATGGCTTTGGGCGATACATCATAGCCTGTGTAATCAATTTGTGACTTATTGGTAAATGTTCCATAAAGCCTGCCTGTGCCGCAACCGACTTCAATTACCACAGACCCCGGTGGGATTTGACCAGCAAGAAAAGAAAGATATTTTTGGCGATATTGTAAACTGGAGTAAATAAAGTTGGTTAAAATACTTTCGTATCGTTGGTTTTCCCATTTAAGTATTGAAGAAATCCAGAAATTTTCACTGCTCATTGATAACAGTCTGTTCATCAAAAATAAAAAAGGCAACTTAGAGTTGCCTTTTTTATTTAATTTACTAGAAAATTAAAGAAACTAATTACTTCTTAGCTGCCTTTTTTTTCATTTTTTTAGCAGGAGCTTTAGTAGCATCAGCAGAAGCGGGAGCAGCAGCTTCTTTTTTAGCTTCTACTTTAGCCATTTTAACTGGAGCAGCAGTAGTTGCAGCAGTTGGTTCAGCAGCGTTAGCAGCAAAAGCAAAAGCTAAAACAGCGATAATAGATGATAATTTCATAGGATTCTCCTTAATTTAAAGACGTAATTGTCTTTATTGTTTCCTAAATGCTAACAAAGGTTAATTAAGACCGTATTAAGCATGCATTAAAAAAATTTAATCTCAGGGTCAAGTTCACTGAATTATTTTTAAGCAGGATGATTTATTTTTATCTGAAAATGAGCACCAATTATATTTTGCGGTACTAAAATCAGCTCAAATCCGTGTAGGTCAGCAATTTTCTTTGAAATGGCCAATCCCAAGCCGAAGCCGGGAGTTGAACCATTGGTATTAGCGCGGCTGAATCTATCAAAAATTGTTTGAACTTTTTCTTTTGGAACGCCAACACCCTCGTCCTTAATGTCAATTGTCGTGTAGTCTTTATCCCAGGTAATGGTGACGTTAATACTTTGCTTTTCGTGTGAATATTTAATGGCATTTTCAAGTATATTAAAGAACAAATTAAACAGCAGGTCCGGCTCTCCCTGTATGGATTTTCGCTCTGCCAGCTCTTTGATTTCAACTTTAATATTAATGTTTTTTTCAAGTGCTACTTTTTGCGCTTTAACGATGGCATCAAGTAGAATTTCATCTATTTCAAGTTCCTTAAAATTGGCAACTTCATTGCCGGAGTCAATTCGTGCTAAAAGCAACATGTCTTTAACAATCTTAGACAAACTATCGGTTTCCTGCAACAAGCTCTTAAGGAACGACTGATCTTTGCTTTCATTCTTTAGTTTTAGTTCAATTTCCCCTCGTAAAATAGTCAACGGAGTCAGGAGCTGGTGGGACGCATCCGCTACAAATCGTTCCTGGGATTGAAATGCCTTCTCAATCCGGTCGAGCATTAAATTCTGAGTTTCTGCAAGTTTTCGGATTTCATCCTGAGAGGCAGGCAGGGGAATGCGATCGGATAAATGATTTACTCCGATTTGATTTATATTCTGTATAAGCTGCTGAATCGGGCGTAGGGCCCGTGAGGAAAAGTACAGCCCCAGGAAAATGGCAAGAAGCAGAAGCGTGGGGAGACCAATTCTGATGATCCTGATAAGTCTTTCCAGTTGAGTTTCAAAAGTGGTCATTGGCACGGCAATTTGCAGAAAAATTGTAGATGGCCCCATATAATCTATCGGAAATGTGATGAGCCGATAGGATTCAGCTTCGGCGTCCGGTATATTTTCAGTGTTATCAAGAGTCGTATAGCTGGAGTCGGCCCCAGCCTTGATTTTTTCAATTTCGGTTTGATACGGAAATTCAGCCTTTCCGAAATTTCCGGCCTTGGATAAAATGGCGCCCGAGGAGCGTCGGATCAATATCAAGGCATTGCCAGAGGAAAATGGAAAGATTTTATCTACAACAACAGCCAGAATCAGATGATTGTTTTCAATACCGAATTTGATATTTCGTGAAACATCGATTGAATAATTATAAAGTGCATTGTCAAAATCCTGCAATAAAGAGTCATTGAGTGAATAGTACATAACCGCAGAAAATAGAATAGTGGTGGTTCCGAAAAGTATGACGAACAGAGCGGTCAGCCTTACTTTAATACTAAGACTCTTTAAGAACGTAGCCAACGCCAACCACCGTATGAATAAGTTTTTTATTGTAAGGCGAGTCTATTTTTTTTCTCAGTAAATTGACATAAACATCGATGACATTACTTTCGGAATCAAAATCGATATCCCAAACATGTTCGGCGATAGAAACGCGTCCTAATGGCCGTTCGGGATTTCTTAAAAAATACTCAAGCAAAGAGAACTCCTTTGCAGTCAGAGTAATTTCGCTATTCTGTCTTTTTACCTTGCGATGAACTAAATCCATTTCAAGATCTGAAAATTTCAATACCGAGTTCAGAATATTTTTTGAACTGCTTCGTCTTAATAAGGCCCGCACCCGCGCCAGCAACTCTTCAAATGAAAATGGCTTAGTGAGGTAGTCGTCTGCGCCCGCATCAAGCCCGTTTACTTTGTCTTTAGTTGTGGAGAGCGCGGTGAGCATCAGAATAGGTCCTATGAATCCGTCGCGGCGGAGGTGTCGGGCCGTATCGATTCCGCTCTGGTCCGGTAACATCACATCTAAAATGACCAGATCATATTCGCTACTGGCCATAAAAGATTCAGCGGCAGAGCCCGATTCTGCGACATCAACTGAGTACCCCACCTCATTAAGGCCCTGTTTAACAAACTGAGAGGTTTTTGCTTGGTCTTCGACAACAAGTATTCGCATGTTGTTAGATTGCCTTATTCTACTTTTTCATGCAATAACGGACCAATGCAAAATAATATATTATTAACTCAAACAGTGCAAAAAGGCGGTTGTGCCGCCAAAGTTGCGGCAACTGAGTTGCGGCAAATATTGGCGAAAGTGAAGTTTCCGCCGGTTTTGAAGGATGTTATTGTCGACGGTCACCTAATGGATGACGCTGCAATTATACAAATCAATGCTGATTTAGCCTTGGTGCAGACCTTAGATTTTTTTACGCCAATCGTGGACTCACCTTATATTTTCGGTCAGATTGCCGCAGCCAACTCGTTGAGCGATGTTTATGCCATGGGGGGCGATCCCAAAACTGCATTGGCAATTCTGGCGTTTCCGCTTATTTCGATGGATAAATCCGTTATCGTCGAAGTCCTGCAGGGAGCCAGTGATAAATTGGCCGAAGCCGGAGTAAGTCTGGTCGGTGGTCATTCAATTGATGATGACACCTTGAAATTCGGTTTATCAGTTACCGGTTATATACATCCGCAAAAAATATGGAAAAATTCGGGGGCTCAGGTTGGAGACAGGCTTATTTTGACCAAGGCTCTGGGAACAGGAACAGCCACCGCTGCGCTTAAAAAACAAGACGTAACCGAAGGCGATTTGTTCGCTGAAATTAAGTCGATGTGTGAACTTAACAATATCAACGATCTTTTAACTGCCGAGCAACTTTCGGGCATACATGCAGCAACGGACATCACTGGATTTGGTTTGGCCGGCCATTCAGTTCAAATGGCACGAGCCAGCGCTAAAACTCTGCAAATGGATTTTAACAAATTGCCGGTTTTTGAAAAGACATTCTATTTTATAGAAAAAGGATATTTAACCAAAGCTCACCGAACCAATAAAGAATACATATCAGAAGAACTCTCGGCAGAAAATTTAACAGATTTGCAAAAACAGATTTTATTTGATCCACAGACAAGTGGTGGTTTATTGCTCTCAGTTGCCCAAGAACACGCTGAGTCCATCCTGGTGGTACTGCGCAATAAAAACTCGCGAGCGACCGTGATCGGTGAAGTACTGCGTTCCGATGAGCAAAACAATATCAGAGTAAAAATATCAACTTGATGAAAACACTTGAGCTGGAAGAATTTAAAATCAAATTGCTTCAGGGCTGCAAAATTATTGACGTTCGCGCTCCTGCTGAATTTGCCCAGGGAGCTCTACCAAATTCGGTTAATTTACCTATTCTTAATGACGAAGAAAGATCCTTAGTAGGAACGTGTTACAAAAAACTGGGCCAAGAGCAAGCCATTGCATTGGGACACAAGATTGTGAGTGGAACCAACAAACTCGAAAAAATCCGGCAATGGAAAAATTTTCTCGCTGAGAATCCACATTCGATTATGACATGTTTTCGCGGGGGCTTGAGAAGTAAGATTTCTCAGTCTTTTTTGTCGGAAGAAGGCATTGATATCTCGAGAATTAAAAATGGCTACAAAGAAGTTCGGCAGTTTTTTAGTGATGAACTTAATACGTATTCTGAAGCCCAGAACATCAGATTATTGACCGGGAGCACGGGGAGCGGAAAAACTAAAATTCTTAAGCAGGCGAGTTTGTTTTATCCTACAGTTGATCTGGAAGAGCTGGCTCAACACAGAGGATCGGCTTTTGGCTCGATGAAAAATCCTCAGCCGTCCCAGGCAAGCTTTGAAATCCATTTGTCTTACGCAATTTTAAAGTTGAGAACGGAACAGTTGCGTCAACCGATTCTTTTTGAGGATGAAAGCAGACTGATCGGGAGTTTGCATTTGCCCGAGAAATTTTTTGATAAATTAAGAAAATCCAACGTTATTAAAATGAATGTTGCGCTGGAAGATCGCATTGAAAACATCTTTGAAGACTACATTTATCCCGAAGAAGAAATATTTTTTAAATACAGCAAAGCTATATCAAAGATTGCAAAAAAACTGGGCGGGCAGAGGGCTCAGGAATTGCTTCAGGACATCAACTTTTCGCAAAGGCAATTTGTTGAAGAGGGTCTGCTGATATCGAATAAAATTTGGATCGAAAAGCTATTAGTTTGGTACTACGACCCAATGTATTCCTATTCCCTTGAGAATCGGAAACCCCAGATTGAATTCGAGGGGACATCAAAAGAAGTCCTCGATTATTTTAAATTTAATTAGGACGGCTTACAAAGGTCTTTAAAGCATGAAGTATTTTCGGGCTGAATAAGATCAAGACCGAGCCTGTTGTAAGTACGAATGAAATCCAAGTGTACTGACTGATGTGCTCATTAAAAATAATATAAGCTAAGATCGTGGCTATCACCGGCTCGATCAACTTACCGCAGGTCATAAGACTCAGGTTCATATGTTTTACCAGATAGGTAAAACTGAAGTGCCCAAGAAAAGTGGGTAAAAAAACCAAGCCCAGTACAGAGATCCATGAGATGTAACCGTAATCAAAAACCGGGGCGCCAGTTCCTAAAATGCAGAATCCGAATAAAACTGCACAGATTGTGTACTGAATCAGAGCATAATAGGTGTTGTCGTAATAAAGACGGGCTTTTTTTCCTGTTAACATATAGGCAGCATAGAAAAATGCAGAGATAACCGCAGACCAGTCTCCGTAGCTGGCGTCTACGCCTATTTTTAGATCGTGGGCTACTAATAGGTAAACGCCGAGCAGAGCCAGAAAGTAAGACACAATCAGCCTTTTGCTGAGTCTTTCGCCGAAGAAGACAATTGCGCCGAGCGATGCCCAGATGGGATTAGATGAAAAGATAATCATCATATTCGATACAGAGGTGTTTTTAGCTGCATATTTATAGGTCCAAAGATGTAAAAAGAAGAACACGCCTGAAGCCAATATCCAGAGTGCATTCTTTTTGAGTTTTGGTTTCGGCAGAGGTTTGGTCAGTAAAATCCAGAGGCCAAGGAGTAAAGCTGCGATTCCTAAACGATAAAATCCGAGCACTTCAACAGGCATCTGATTGAGCTTTGCCCAGACTGCAGAGGTCGAGAGAGAAAATAGAGCTAAAAAATAAAGTAGTGTGTGCAGCATGTTATGTGTTTGAAATC
>JAYTFA010000114.1:0-1926 GCA_043734765.1 Pseudobdellovibrio sp.
GACCTTTTTACCCGACAGGGGTTAATTGACCAGTCTGCTTTAGCAGCGGCAACTGAAGACTTAGCTCAACGCTGGGACGTACGGCCTCCCGACATAAGCAAAGCCCTGTGCGAGTTTTCAGGCGGCAATCAGCAAAAATTTGTAGTGGGGCGCGAGCTTTGGGATAATCCTGACGTTCTTTTGGCGGCTCACCCCACCCGCGGCGTTGATTTAGGGGCGCAAGAAAAAATACATGGGTCGTTATTGGAATATTCAAAAAATAACAGAACTGTAGTTCTGGTTTCATCGGATCTTGATGAAATTTTGTTTTTATCGGACCGGTTTGTAATTTTGAATAAAAACAAAATCTACGGCCCGTTCACAAAAAATGAGCTGAGTGAAAAAGAAATCGGAATTTACATGGCCGGTGAATTATGAATGCCAAACTTAAAAATCTGGCTAAAAACCTCGCGCCCTGGTTCGGACTTGTTATCGGAGTTTTTATTTCCTGCTCACTGGCCTGGTTTTTCAATGAAAGCCCTTGGTATGTTTTTAAAGTACTGGCCACTAGCTTTTTTAATTCTAAGTTTGATTTGGGTCTCACGTTATTTTACACCACTTGCTTGATATTTTCAGGCCTGGCGTTTGCCATACCGATGAAAGCCGGCTTATTTCATATCGGCAGCGAAGGACAGATTTTACTTTCGGCTTTAGTAGCCGCTTATTTAGGTTCAAAATTTGTGCCGGTTAATAATTCTTTTTCGGTGTTTTTTTATTTTTTGTTTATTCTGGCAGCTACCTTGGCCTCCGGCGCTCTTGCTGCGCTCATTCTGGCATTCTTTAAATTATTCAAACAGGCCCACGAAGTTGTAGTGGCAATCATGCTCAATTTTATTTTTGCAGCCCTTACCACCTGGATGACGGTTAATCGGCTGCAAAATCCGAATTCACAGAATCCGGAAACAAATTTAATCGCACCTTCTTTGCAGTTTATGCAAAATGATTTTTTAAAAACATATTTTGATAACTCAGCCGTCAGTAGTTTTTTAATTGTCGCTGTTTGCTCCTGTGTCATTTTATTTTTCCTCGAGAAAAAAACACTTCTTGGCTATCAGGTCAGGGCCTATGGTCATAACCCGGCCGCCGCCACTCGCATGGGCATCAGCTCTTCTCAAATTTTAATACTCTGTATGGGCCTTGCCGGAATGTTTTCGGCTTTTGTAGGATTAACCGAAGTGTTCGGAAATTCATTTCAGTATAAAATCGGATTTTCTCCTCAATATGGATTTTTGGGCATTGCGGTAGCATTACTGGCCCGCCAGAATTTCGTCGGCATTATCGCTTCCGCTTTTTTAATGGCCTGCCTGCACAAAGGTGCCTCTGATCTCGACCTGGAAACTAATTTTTTAACACGTGATTTTTCAAGAGTTCTGCAAGCCATCATTATTTTTTCAGTGGCTGCTTCTTATTATTTATTCAGCCGAACTCAAACCTCTAACAAAAAACTTGTGAAGAAAAAGGAGATTTAATGGATTCGGTCTATGTCTTACTTTTACTTTCAACAATTAGACTCAGTTTACCTTTATTTTTTGCGGCCATTGGCGCTTATTTCTCGGAAAAATCCGGAGTTGCCCAGATTGCTCTGGAATCCTATTTACTTGTGGGGGCCTTTACCGCTGCCAGTGCTACTTATTTTTCGCACTCTGTGATCGTAGGTTATCTGTCTGCCGCTCTGGTCACAGCTTTATTTGCACAAGTATTTTGCATCCTGATATTAAAATTTAAAGGCAATTCCATTGTGATCGGCACCGGAATGAATTTACTGGCCATGGGCCTTATCCCGATCGTCAGTAAAACTCTGTTTAACTCAACCGGCTCAACCCCCTCGTTAGAACTTCCCGAGTTTAATAGTTATCTTCCGTATTTAACCCTAATTGCGGTGGTGAT
>JAYTFA010000115.1:0-9937 GCA_043734765.1 Pseudobdellovibrio sp.
TGGGTATTCAGAACACTGAGAATTCTCAGGTAGTTTTTATTGATGCTCCCGGATTGGTAAAAGCAGAAAAAGGCTTAAATGCCTTTCTTGAAAAAGAAGCGCATGAAGTAATGAAAGAAAGCGACGCTCTGTTAGCGGTTCTGAGTATTGATGAAAAAGATGCGGACGCCATCGAAAGAGTTCTGAACTTGGTTAAGAATTCAAAAAAACCGTGGATGGGCGTCATTACAAAAACCGACGTTGCTGACAAAGCGCATAGAATTTTGATTGTGAAATCCATGGTTGAAGAGCTGGGTGTAAAGTGTCTTCAGGTCTCCTGCCTCAAAGACGGTGTGGATGGCCGCGAACTGGTTTTAAAAGAAATCGAATCGCTTCTTCCACATGCGGAGGCGCCCTTGTATGACAAAGAGCTTTATACAACCGAAAATGTCCGTGATCTGGTTGCTGAAATCGTGCGGGAAAAATGTTTTGAAAATTTGGAACATGAAATTCCGTTTCAGCTCGCAGTGCAAATCAGAAAATTTGATGAACATGCAAAGCCGTGTCCGCATATTTACGTTGATGTGATGGTATCGAAAGACAGCCACAAACCCATCGTGATCGGTCAAAAAGCTCATGTGATTAAAAAAATCAGCCAAGAGAGTCGATTAGAAGTAGAAAAAATGATGGATCAGAAAGTTTTCCTGGAACTCAACGTTGTGGTTAAAGAAAACTGGTTTGATCAGACACAATTTATGAAAGAACTAGGATATATTGTCGATGGAAAATAGTGAGTTAAACCTGATTTCACCTAAAGTTGCGATTATCGGCAGACCGAATGTCGGCAAATCCACGTTATTTAATATTCTGACGGATTCACGAAAGTCCGTTGTAAAAAATCAGGCGGGTGTAACCCGTGATATTATTATCTCCCCAGCCGATGTGTGGGGAAAAAAGTATGATCTTATCGACACTGGCGGAGTGACTGAGGCTCAGGATCTGTTTTCAAAACTGATTAAAGAGCAGGTTTCTGACTTTTTACATTCGGTTGATTTTATTATTGCAGTTATGGATGGACGTTCCGGAATGCTGCCGGAAGATCGCGATATCATTAAATTAGCAAAACAAACCGGACGTCCAACTTTACTCGTTATTAATAAAGTGGATCAACATCATGAAGATGATATCGCAAAGGCCGATTTTCACGAATTCGGTCTTGATGTAGTTGCCTGTTCGTTTGAACAGCGCCGCGGAGTAGCCGAAGTTATGGAATGGATTAACACCAGCATTCCTGATGCAAAAGAAACCATCAAAGAAGGCATGCAGATCGCAATGGTGGGAAAGCCCAACGTCGGAAAAAGCTCTCTTTGTAACTGTCTTTTAGGTGTTCACCGAATGTTGGTTTCGGATGTGGCCGGAACCACAGTAGATTCAGTGGATTCACCATTTATTTACAATGAAAAAAAATATGTGATTGTTGATACCGCCGGCTTAAGACGTCAGTCGCGCCGTGAGGATGACATTGAAATAATTGCGGCTTTCAAGTCGCAGGAATCCATTAGACGCTCTGACATTGTACTGCTGGTAATTGACGGGACAACAGGGCCATCTGAGCAGGACGCTAAAATCATGCAACAGATTTTAGAAGATCACAAAGGTGTGATCATTGTTGCGAATAAATCAGATATCGCCGGCGAAGAAGTCCCGGCTTACCGTGAAACTTTCAGAGCTCAGGTCCTTAAGGAGTTTCACTTTTTTACGGATGTACCTGTTGTTTTCACTTCGGCCAAGACAGGCTCCGGTATTAATGATCTTTTCAAAATGATCGAAAACGTGAGTGCCAAACTGAATCAGAAAATTTCAACTTCTGATCTTAATGATTTCTTTTTTGAAACTATCCGTCAGGCTCCTGCACCGGTTTATGGGATCACGAATGTTAAGTTCTATTATTTAACTCAGACGAAGCAAGTGCCGCCTTCATTTATTGCTTTTGCGAATCATCCAGATGGCGTCAGTAATTCCTACCGTCGATTTCTGATTAAAAATATGAAAGAAAAATTCAGTCTTCAGGGAATTCCGATACGGATATTCTGTATGAAATCCAGCAAGGGCAGTCAAACCTAAATGCCCAGCCGGAAAGCCTCGTTCAAGCACCGTTTCTCCTTTTATCTCTTGGCTATCGGGAGCGCATGTGGCCTGGGTAATTTGTGGCGATTCCCCTATATCGTGGGGGAAAACGGCGGCGGAGCTTTTTTGCTTCTTTACGTTTTTCTGGCTTTAACAATCGGCTTAGCTTTATTGATTTCTGAACTCATGATCGGTCGGTTTACCGGAACCAGTATCCTTGCTGCTACTCGAAATATTTCAACCAAGGCTAAAAATAAATACTATATATTAGGTTGGTTCAGTTTATTTCTGAGCGCGGTAACCCTATCGTATTATTCAGTTATCAGCGGCTGGGTGTTGCATTATCTGACCCAGTTTATTATGAGCCTCTTTCAGGCCGACTCAGGATTTTATTTAAAAAGCATTTCAGTGAATATTCTTTTACAAAACAGTTGGCTGCAGTTTATGTTGGCCAGTGTTCATTTGCTGGTTGCAGTTATTATTGTTGTTAAAGGTTTCGGAGAAGGTGTTGAAAAAAGGATTTCATCGCTTTTACCTTTCTTCGGTCTATTAGTTGTAATTTTGCTGGTTGGTTCGCTTTCGCTTGATTCAACTCACGAAGTGCTGCGATTTTTATTTTATCCGGATTTTTCAAAATTGAGTCTGGCCTCCTTGGGGCATGCTGTGGGCCATGTCTTTTTCACGCTTTCGCTGGGTTTCGGAACCATGGTGACTTTCGGCAGCTATTTTAAACATGATGACCACCTTCCGACCATCGGATTACGTGTGACTCTTGTCGACACTTTGATTTCCATTATTGCGGTTTTGTTGATTTTCCCGATCGCATTTTCCAGCTCGAAGCAAATTGCCACAGATCCGAGTTTGGTGTTTGATGTTCTGCCGGCATTTTTATCATCAATAAAAGGTGGGATTTTATTCGGGCTTATTTTCTTTCTATTTCTTTGGTTGGCCGCCTTAAATGCCAGTATCGGTTTACTTGAAACCATTACGGCAAACCTTACAGAAAAACGACCGGATATGAAACGCCCCTTGGCTGCCACACTTTCTGTTATAGCTATTTTACTGATGACCGTATTTCCGGCTTTTTCAGGCACCATATTTAAAAATATCAAGATTCTCGGCCGCACGGTTATTGAAATATTTGATTCCACACTTATTAATGTCATGTTGCCGATTGCTGTACTCGGAATGGTGATTATTTTTTTTAAAATTCTGAGTCCTAACGATCGTAAAAAACTTTTTATTAATGATGAGCTGCCCACCAGCAGAGCCATGTACCTGCACTGGGTTTTCTTTTTGAAATGGGTTGTACCTGTTGTCGTTATATCAGGCCTACTTATGTTGTTTCTGGGTATTTTCGTTTAGAGTCTTATTTTGAGACAATCTGATTTCTTTTTTGCTCCAAGCTCAAAGTCCTACGTCACTGTTCCGATAAGTGGTTATCACTTGTTAAAGGGGATTTTTGTGAGCAAAGCTGTTTCAAAAATTTATAAAAAAAATCTTCATTCTTTAGAGAAAATTCAGCATCCTGTGCCTGCGATCCGCGAAGTGCAACCGGTGGCCATCAAAGACGAAAATAACAGCAATGTCATTGCCGTTTATAAAGATCTGAATCAGCCATTAAAAGATTTTGCAGCCTTAGAGCAAAAGCATCTCTTTATCGGGTTTATTGTTTTCATCATTCTCGGTCTCGGAATAATGGCAGGCCAGCATTTCAGCAAATCAAGAGGCGTGGCATCCACAGATATGGCAAAGCTGATTCCTGCAGGTGCTGAAACAACTGCAGCTGAACACTACCATTATGATAAAAGTTGTTATACCGGCGCCAATGGTGAACAGGTCTGTATGACGAGAACCAGTCAAAAGCGCTAGAAATTAATTCCTATTGTGCTGATCAATTCATAAATGTCACCGTTAAGCCGAGGTCTGACCGGACTAAAAACAGGGGCGGGTTGGCCGGATTTTATCTCTTCGATGCGGTCATTGTTTTCATCTGGAAACTGGACCAAATGATAGGTCGCCTGCAGGCCTAAGTAAGCGCGGTGTCGCATAAGTGGAATCTCAATTCCGCCTGCCATTATAAAACCTACGGGTTTATCCGGCTCCAGAGGCAGCGCTTTTGATAAATTGTAAGTTCTGGTGTACTGACCCACTCCAAAAAGAATGTAAGGATTCAGGTCGGCTAATCCACGGGTTACGTTCTCAGTGTTAAAGTAATACTTCACGTTTAAATTAAAATTCTGGATATTCACGGTTCCGGTATAACGTTCAGAAATACTGGTAAAATTAGCATCATTAAAACTCGTGAAATCAACCGAACTGTCCGAGGTGGAATAACTTAATGATGTTGCAAGCTGCAAATCAAAGAAGTAGCTGAATTGAAAACCCCAAGAGGGAGAAGTTCCGTATGCCTGTGAAAATCCCTCGGTGTATCCACGATATCCGATCATCAAACCCAGAGTTAAAAAGCGTCCGTTTTTGAAAAAATTTATATCTGCTTCTTCTTCGGCACTTTGCTCGACCTCATTGTAGTCGGAGAAAGGATCAAAGCCTTCATCAATATCGGTAACCTGTGCATAGGACTGCTGATGAAATAAGCTAATAAGGAAAATAATCAGGAATAGTTTTTTGACAGAAAAAATTTGCACTCCTTAATAGTAAAGTAAGTTAAAAAAGAGTTGCAGTGAAAGTTGTAATTTAACTCTGCTTTAGTCTTGAAGCGTTAATAAAAAAACGTATTTTCATTCTTTGCGGTGACTGGTAATTTATTAATTATACAACTTCGGAGGAAGCCTTGATCGACTACAAAAAAAGTGGTGTCGACATTCAAGCTGGTGATAATTTAGTTTCCTGGCTACAAAACCCTCCAAATAATACAGTAACGCCTTCAAATTCAAATTTTTTGCAATCCGATGTGCCTGACTATCGTAAGCGAGTTATTTCCGGAATTGGTGGTTTTGCGGCTCTATTCGATGGTCGTTTTCAGGATATGAAGCATCCGGTATTGGTTTCGTGCACAGACGGAGTGGGAACTAAAGTTAAATTGGCCAGTTATTTCAATGATTATTCCACGGTTGGCCAGGATTTGGTAGCAATGTGTGCAAATGACCTGATTTGTACAGGTGGAACCCCATTATTTTTTCTTGATTATTATGCTGTCGGAAAATTGGAAATTAAAGCGGCGCAAGAATTTTTAACCGGTGTGAAGCAGGCCTGTGAAAGTTCACATATGGTTTTAATCGGCGGAGAAACTGCCGAAATGCCCGGGGTTTATCAGGCGGGGGATTTTGACTGTGCCGGTTTTTCGGTCGGCGTGGTTGATAAAGAAAAAATGTGGGGTCCGCATTTGGTTCAATCCGGTGATGCGGTGCTGGGGCTGGAAAGTTCGGGTTATCACAGCAATGGTTACTCACTCATCAGAAAAGTTTTTGAATCTGATTATGAACAGTATCGGCATTGGTTATTAGAGCCGACCAGACTTTATGTTGAAGCGGCTATAGTATTAAAAAAAGAATTTGAAATTCACGCCATGGCCCATATGACGGGTGGGGGTATTGATAATTTACCCCGCGTGCTCCCTGAGCACCTGAAGGCTCAGGTTTTAAAGTGGGAACTTCCGGAATGTTTTAAGGAAGTTATGAAGCGTGCAAAAATTTCGGATCAGGAAATGCGCGTAACTTTTAATTGCGGAATCGGTCTCATGGTGGTTCTGAAGGCTGAGCAGGCGGAAGCGGCTCAACAACGGTTGCAACAAATGGGATATAAATCACATATATTAGGTACGATGAAGCCAAGAGCAATGGAAGATATGCATGTTGAGTGGGCCTAGAAAACCCAGGCGAACGGCAATTTTTATATCCGGCGGAGGCTCAACTCTGCAAGCTCTTCTGGAAATACATCATCAGATCGATATTTCCCTTATCGTGACTAATAAAAAAAATGCACCAGGAATTTTAAAAGCCAAGAGATTCGGTAAGCAAGTCGTCTATTTCAGCCGCGAAATGAACTATGGGGCTCTTGATAATATTCTACGAAAAAATAAAATTGAATTTGTGATATTGGCCGGATTTATGAAACTTTTGCCGCCTGAATTTGTTGAATTGTGGAAAAATCGAATCATGAATATACATCCGAGCTTATTACCGAAATATCCTGGGCTTAACTCGGCCGAAAAGAGCTGGAATGAAAATTCAGAAATGGGCGTTACGTTACATAGGGTCATTGCTGAAATGGATTCGGGCGAAGTTCTGCTTCAGCAGAAATCCTTAACTCACTCGAAAAATTTAAATTTGGATGAAGCCCTTTTATTTTTAAGAAGAACAGAGCAATTTTTACTTCGTGAATTCACTGTTAGGTATTTTTAATGAAATTAGCTTACCTCGGATATGACAAAACCGCTCTGAAGCCACTTCCGGTGTTGGAGCAGCATTTCAGTCATATTGACTTTTATTTGGTAAATTCAGATCAGGTCGCCAGTGACCTGGACTTTTTAAAGCTTCCGATTATGGCCCAAAATGTCTGTATACCGGTGGATGAAGCCTTGCAAACTATCAAACATAAACTGGTTCTGCATGATATCCGAAATGAATACAACGCGCTGAAACAGAGTATATTTTCGGGGTTTAATTTATCCGCTGATGAATTTATCGGAACCAAGAAATCGGAAAAAAAACAATTCGAGCTGAAGGATATAGTCAGTATTAAGTTCGAAAAAAAAATAAATAAGCATGTTGTTGAAAGACAACGCCATGAACCTCAAGAATATGACTATTTGATTATACAGGGGCACCAACTGGTTTCTGATTCAGTTCAGAGCCACCGGCAGAATATAATCCACCGGCCCCAGACTCAATCATTTCTCATTTTGAATCTTGAGTTTGAAATGCAGTACAGGCTTCATAAACAACATGTGCATCATGACTTTATTTTTATTGATAACATTTCGCTTAAAACAATATTCGATAATTGGTATTTGTGCAGTTTCTCACAGAATAAGTTATCCGTGGGTTTATACATTCCGTATGCGCAACATCAGTCTGAAGAATTCCTGGACTACATAACGGGCAGAGTACGTGCCCTGTTGAGTAAATCTTTTGAATCATTTAAGATTGAGGAGTTGTTGAGCCGAAAAGTTTCGGCTTCGGATGGTTTTGTTGTGCAAGCTCTTAAATTGAATTATCCGAAAAACTCCTCGGTTTTCCCCTCATTTGATTATTGGCCGCAGAATAAAATTAATGACTATATTAAAAACGTATTTGTAGTTAAAAACAAAAAGAACAGAAATCTTTTTGCGGAAAAGGAAATTTCATGATTTCAAGATATTCTACCGATTTGATGAATCAACAGTTTGCCATGGTAAATCGTTTCGAGTACATGAAAAAAGTTGAAGTTGAATGCGCTCTTGTGCAGGCTGAAATGGGATTGATTCCATTAAAAGCAGCACAGGATATTAAGAAGAAAGCTAAGTTTCAGATTGAACGGATTTTAGAAATTGAGATGACTACCAAGCACGACGTGATTGCCTTTGTCTCAAATATGGCTGAAAACGTCGGCGAAAGCGGGCGCTTTATTCATTTTGGTTTAACCAGTTCCGATGTTCTGGATACGGCATTCAGTTTACAGATCAGTGAAGCGCTGGATATTGTAATCGAAGAAGCCGGTCACCTGAAAAATGAATTGAAAAAAATGGTGAGTCTTCATAAAAAAACTATCTGTGCCGGTCGTACGCACGGCATTTTTGCAGAAATCACAACTTTCGGTTTTAAAATGGCGGGTTTTGTTGCAGAACTGCAACGAAATCTCAATCGGATAAAGCTAGCTCAAAAAAATATCAGAATATGTAAACTGAGTGGGGCCGTCGGAACGTCTTCGACGTTACCTCTGGAGTTTGAAAAAAAGGTGGCTGTTCGTCTGGGTTTAACAGTTGAGCCATTTGCAACACAGGTTATTCCGCGCGATCGCCATGCCGACGTTTTGAATTCACTGGCATTGCTTGCTTCTGGATACGAAAGGCTGGCTGTTGAATTCAGGCATTTACAGCGCAGTGAAGTTTCTGAGATATACGAAGGATTCTCAAAAGGTCAAAAAGGTTCTTCGGCCATGCCTCATAAAAAAAATCCGATCAGCGCTGAAAACTTAACAGGACTGGCAAGACTTATGAGAAGTTATGCCCAGGCCGGTTTTGAAAACATCGCGCTCTGGCATGAGCGGGACATCAGCCACTCTTCAGTTGAAAGAGTAGTGTTTCCGGATGCATTTCAACTGGCACATTATATGACCCGAAGATTGAAGGACTTAGTTGCGGGTTTATATATTGATGAAAAAAAGATGCTGGAAAATACCCAGAAACTGGGTGGAGTGCTGTATTCGTCCCATTTACTTCTGCATCTGGTTGAAAAACAGAAAATGTCCCGAGAGCAAGCCTACAGTTTAGTTCAGAAATTGGCTCATGAATTAAAAGACGGTGAACATTTAAAAGACAAAATCTTAAAAGATAAAAAAACTGCTAAATTATTTACAGCTAAAGAACTCAACGATATTTTTTCCGGGCGCAAGCATTTGGCTTCAATTGATAAACGTATGAAAGAATATGATAAGGATTAAAATGAAAGCTCAGGAAATGTTATACGAAGGAAAAGCAAAAAAAATTTATAAAACTGATCAGGCCGGCATTCTGCTGATGGAATATAAAGACAGCCTGACCGCTTTTAACGCACTTAAAAAAGGTGAGTTTGCAGGCAAAGGGGCTATTAATTGCAAAATATCAACTTTCATTTTTAAACTCTTGGCAGAACATAACATCAAACATCACTGGATCGAAACTCGCGACGATAAGTTTATGCTGGTTCACCAGACAAAAATTATTCCGTTGGAAGTTGTTGTTCGTAACTATATAGCCGGGTCGCTCGCTAAAAAACTCGGTACCGTTGAGGGTGAATTGCTGAAACACCCCATCGTTGAGTTTTACTATAAAAATGACGCATTAAATGATCCTTTTGTGAATGATGAACAGATAGTGGCTCTGGGCTGGGCTACAGCAGGAGATCTTAAAATATTAAAAACCCAGGCTCTTGAAATCAATAAAGTTCTTTTCAGTACATTTAAAAATGTCGGTCTCAAGTTGATAGACTTTAAAATTGAATTTGGTTTTGATTCTCAAAACCAAATTATTTTGTCAGATGAAATCAGCCCGGATTGTATGCGCTTGTGGGATTCTGCAACAGATAAAAAACTCGATAAAGACAGATTCCGTCAGGATCTGGGTTCGGTGGGCGAAGCTTACAATGAAGTGTTTGATAGATTAACAAAAGGAGTTCAATAATGAAGTTAGGCGTAAAAATCATGCCTCGAGAAGTGATCTTAGATACACAGGGGCGCGCTGTTGAGGCCTCAATGAAATCCAATGGGTTCAGTAATTTAACCGAATGCCGCGTGGGTAAGTACGTTGAACTGAGTTTTTCGATGTCTGACCAGGATGCCGCAAAACAAGAAGTGGAAAAAATGTTAAAAGAAGGGGGCCTCTATAATCCCTTAATTGAAAAATACGAAATACAGGTAAATTAATGAAGTCGAAGAAAATAGGTATTGTAAGATTCCTAGGTACGAATTGCGATGAGGACGTTAAAAAATGGGTCGAGTCAAAATCCTATAAAGCAGAATACCTCTGGTTTGAAGATCGATTCAATACCGACGACTACGACTTGGTTATATTGCCGGGCGGATTCAGTCACGGCGATTATCTCCGGTGCGGAGCACTCGCGGCTCATACGCCGGTGATGAACTCGATAAAAGAATTTGCAAAAAAAGAAAAGCCGATTCTGGGAATTTGTAA
>JAYTFA010000116.1:0-4430 GCA_043734765.1 Pseudobdellovibrio sp.
AACTCCAGCAGAAAAAACTAAGGATTTGCTGTCTATATTAAGAAACTATTTTAGCCCAAGTCATCAATTGCAGATAAAAAATGTTTTAAAAATACCGGACTCAAGATGGCCTTATCTAAGAAATTATTCCAAGGGCTTTATGACTAAAGTATTTGATCCCAACTACAACCCCAGCGCAGAAGATTTTTATTTTGATTTTTTCTACCGCCAATCCCTGGAGCTCTCATCAAATGGTGATCAATCAGCATGGGTTTTATCAAAAGACGCTGTTAGACAGCAAATTGAAAAATTAGATTTTCCTATTCATGTTCAAATTATCAAATTAAATCAGCTTAAAATCGCATCTTTGCTCCTGTACTGGTTTCCACAAGATCACTTCTCTAAAGTTATTTTAAAGCATGGGTGGGTCAAGGCGGCGCCTCTTATTGAATACAGAAATGCTAATAATGATTTTAAAGTTGCTGAAAAAGTCAGGCAAGCTACGGGTATTTATCTTTCTTCAAAAAAGTATGGATACTATAATCATGACAAGCTGATGTCGAATCTATCTGGCGTATCAATAACTGATATTCAAAATCTGAGAAACGCATCTGAAACTTATAAAAATAAAGTTTATGGTTACAGATATTTTCCTGAGGCCCATAATTTTGCCGACGCCGACGGTGTTTACAAAAATGATATATTCCCATTGTACAAAAAACATCCTAATTTAGTTCTTGGATTTATGCCTCCAATGCAAATAGGCCAAGTGCCTTTAAATTTACCGGGTGAAAGCATTGTATGGCATCGTTACCAGTTACACGCAGCTAATATTCAGGGCAAATATAATCCAGCTATGAGCAACCATTTGGTGTCGCACTTAATGGAAAATAAATGGTTTGAATATATTGTCTGGTCTGAGTTTGCACCGGGCGTCTTAACTCACACGGAACTACTCCAATCACTAGATCATTCTTCTGCTGAATCAGCCCTAAGCGCATTAAACCAAAAATATCCCAAAGGTTGGATATTAAAGGGATCTTGGGACTGGGCAACAGAAAAAAATGGAATTATCTCTAGCAAAATGGATACTTCTAAATTTTTTGATAAAAAAGCATTATCAGATTTTTTAGTTTTTAAATCTAATTTAGAAAAAGAACTGACGACAAGCGACCCAGAAGAGTATTTTTGGAGAATTAAGGAACACCCAGGTTATATTACATGGAAGTTCAGTGAGCTTTTGAGGCAACCAGAATTTGTTTTAGTTCAGCCATTATTAGATATTAAAAAAGAATTTCGTGTGGAAATGATTGGCGGAAAATCCTTGAGCAAGGGGACAACAATAGATCGTTATTTTTACGAAGTTGAAGGAAACAACGGGATTGCAAGTTCAGAAGAAGCAAAGGCCGTTGAATCTTTTGCCAATGCTGCTGTGGCCAAATTGCCCAGTTATTTGCAAAAAACCCCAATGGCTATGGATGTAGCCTTACTCAGTGACGGGCGATTTGAGGTCATAGAAACAAATCCAACCGGGAACGGTGGTTTTATAGCGTTTAAGCCCGAAAGTGTCGAGGTTATGAATGATTATCTTTTACAATATTCAACTGCAAGAGATTCAGACAAGGCTTCTGTGCCTGGCCTAACCCAAGTGCAACAAATGGCTTTAATCAGCCGACTATTCAAAAAATACAGCCTTGATCCAAAAATACAATTCCCTGGTTTTGAATTTCTACAAGACGGATACACAGATGCGCGTTATAAGTTAACAGAGAGAGTCGACTTCAACTTAGGATTTAACGATTATCGATCTGAAATCTCCAAAAATGTAATTTCAATCAATTCACTGGGGGCCAAGCACAAATCGACGATTCGTTCTTGTGAAAAACTATTTGCACTTTGAATATTAATTTAAAAGAGCATTTATGAAATCAATAAGTAACTTCGTCTTTAATCCAGGAAAAGTTAAGTTGTCGCCTGCGAACCATGTTTCGTCGGCCTCCAAGTGCGGTCCAACAACCCCCACACGTCCTTTTCCGAAATCGTAGATCAGTGCAGCACCGTGCCCTGAATCTCGATAGGTGGCCCAAATCACAGCACTTGGCACCGACTTTATGTTAAATGAAGGGGCATCCTGAAAATAAACTTGTTGTACACTATTGTTCCAAATTATCGTTTCTAATTTTGGCGAAGCATCCTCGCTCTCTTCGTCTACAGTGATGGGAATTAAACCAAAAGCCTTGGCTTTTTTATCATCTACCACGTAGTCCCCAGCTAAATAACCGCCAGAACAGATTCCAAGGTATCTTCCGCCCCCTCGAACAAAATTTTTGAGGTTTAATTTTTCCCCCGGTTTCAAGGCTTCAAGTATATCATTTGGTCTATCAGTTCCGCCCGGCTGAACGTATAAAACAGCTTCTGAAAATTTTAACTTAGTGAGCTGGCCTGGCTTTACGTATTCAATAAGAAAACCCATTTTTTGTAAAACTGAACCCACCGCCCCGGGACAAACAGGGCAGGCTCCGGGACCATTATAAATCAGAGCCTTTTTGGAGACGTTAGCCTCTGCAAAATTTAATAAAAAAAATGTTAAAGCAAATAAAATTAAAAATTTCATGGCTACTAAATAACACAAACACACCAACTGTTCAAAAACAATAATGACATCTTTGTAATTCTATTTTTGGCATCAGTGCCTAATTTATTACAGCTTTTTCATATTGGACTCCTATCACCATTCCTTTCATTTAAGAAATTATGACATAAATATCATTATTATATCCTTGGATTCATGCATATAGTTTCACAACAACTGAGGGGTTTTATGAAATTAAGAAATATTCTATTTATAGTTTTAAGTTTAACGATTTCAAATGCAGCTTTTTCGATGCAGCTACCGGATCCCAAATTAACACCGGGGGTACTTTGCTCAGCAAGCGACCCTGACTTTCAAGGATATGACTACCCGTCTCACGTTGCACGCTGTAAACGCAATATAAGCAATCAAGAGAAACTGGATGTTGCAAGAAATTATGGCAACATACCGCAGTCTCAGTGGGTCAACTATGAATTTGACCATTATATGCCATTATGTGCCGGCGGCTCGAACAGCCCACAAAACCTCTGGCCACAGCCAATTGCAGAGGCCAAAAAGAAGGATGTAGTCGAAGTTCAAGTCTGTACAGCATTAAAGGCCGGTACTATGACACAAGATCAGGCATTACAAAAAATTCTAGATTGGTTCGGACAGTTTACTGCCAATAATAATCCAGCTCCACCAAATCCGATCAGTCCGACTCCGAATAAACTTAATGTAAATGCTGCAGCAATTGATCAAGCAGCTCCTGCGACACCACCTGTTTTAATAAATAAAAAATATGAGTGTAATGAAATAAAAACCAAACTCAACGAGCAGGCAAATATTAAAATTAACTTCGAATTATTAGACACGCATACAATTCAAAATTTGCAAGTCAGTTTAGTTGAAAATACTGGTGAGAATGAAATTCTGAATTCAGGTCCAAACCCGGTAGAAGGAAAACTGACAAAGTCTACAGCGGGTCCGATCAGTAATTTAATATTGTTTTCAGTTAAAAATAACAAAGACCGCTTTTATTTTTATCTTCCACAAAATTTTGTGGAAATCAAATATTCTTATTTTAAAATTTCATTTGAAGACTCATATCCTCAGCTACTTAAATTGAGCTGTGTTGAAAAATAAATCGGTTTATTTTCAACACTCTGGGATAGAGATTCCATCAAACTAAACTGGACGCGATATTAATTGTGAGCGCCAATACGGTCGTATTGAAAAAAAATGCTAATACACAATGAATTGTACCAATTCTTCTGTTCTGTCGACTGGAAAAACTTATGTCAGCGGTCTGACCGGATGTACCAATAATACAGGAAAAATACAAAAAATCTGAATAGTCGGGCCGCTCATCTCCAGGAAAATCCAAACCAACCGGTCTATTGTGTGAGAGCTTAACGTGATACTCATGAGCATAATGTAAGGCAAACATCACTTGAGTAAAACTCCATGACAGAAGAATTGTAACACTTGCCAGAGCAATATGAGCATATTTCAAAAAGCCACTCATATTTTTTACAACTGAAAGCTCAAGAAAAATTGCAATTAGGCTAACCGTAGCGGCAACAATCACTAAAAATAGAACTACAAATTGCCCCTCATCTTGTATAAGTGCTCGGTTTAGAATTTTTTCATGGTTCGACCAAAAAATCATACGCATAGCCAATACAAGATAAAGAAAAACGGCAACATCCCAAGCCAAAATTAGGCGTGTCACCTGATGCAATGCCACTTCTGAAGGCAAATAAATAGCAACCAGAATACCCAGTAATATCGAGCTCAAGAGCCGGGGGCGAGCTAAAATTTGCCGAGTAATAAATTTTTTTTGTTTCCAAATATGAAAATTAATTGAATCCATAGT
>JAYTFA010000117.1:0-3652 GCA_043734765.1 Pseudobdellovibrio sp.
GGGAAGCGCCGTGCCGAGTGCGATTTTCAGTTTCTCGGCTGTGCTTTCATCGATAACCAGGTTTTTTGAATCTTTCATGTAACGGATGATGGCTTCATCGAACTTATGACCGCCGATTCGCAAAGGCTCACAATAGACGATGTCGGCCAAGGCAATGACCGCAATTTCGGTTGTTCCGCCGCCGATATCAATAATCATCTGCCCGGAGGCTTCCTTAATCGGCAGGTTCGCGCCGATGGCAGCAGCCATGGGTTCATCAATTAAATAAGTTTTGCTGGCGCCGGCACTACGGCAGGCTTCAATAACCGCTTTTTTTTCAACTTCCGTAACACCGTAAGGAAGTGAAACCACCATAGTGGGGCGGGTGAGCGAATTTTTTTTGAGAACTTTACCGATAAAATATTGCAACATGGAGCGAGTGGCATCAAAGTCGGCAATCACACCGTCCCGGACGGGCTTAATAATAATTATATGGCCGGGATTTTTTTTGGCAATTTCAACGCCTTCGTTTCCGATTCCCAGAATTTTCCGTTTTTTCAGATTGGTTTCTGTTACTGCCACTTGGCTGGGTTCGTTTAACACAATGCCTTTATTTCTGACGGCGATAAGCGTATTGGCCGTACCCAGATCAATGTAAATATCGGCGCCATTTGAGGATGAAGTTCCGAAAAGCCAGCCTAACATTATTGTCTAAACCCGGTTGTGCCATCAAATGGAAAATTGACGTGAAAAGTCAACGCTGTTGTTGTGTTTTGTAAGTTGAGATCCAGCTCGCCGCCAACCTGAAAATCCGCGCGCTCGATCCATTCGCTGCCCACAGCAAATTGCATAGCCGTGACACTTCTTGAACTGTTGTTGATCATCGTAATAGGTAAGCCAACGTAAGGATTTAATTTCCCCCATTGCGTGGTAATGATTTTGCTGATGATAGGCGTGATCTGAATATCATAAGAATTAACATTAACCGCGCGCGCATAAATGAAAGAAGCTCGTAGGCCGATTGCAGGCTGTTTCTGAAAATCAGGATAAGGAACCCATTTAACAGAGGCTGAAGTGTAAAAATCCGTATTTCCTCCACCGATAACAAAGCGGGAATTCATATCGGTCTCAACAGGCATATCAAAAAACACTCCCACATTGGTGCCGCCGCCATTATTCAATAATAATTGTGGAATTACGCCGATGCGATAGTGGTCTTCTTTAATGAGCTCTCCGGTTTCACTTAAGGATAAATAAGCGAAACTTGTGCTGGTTAATAAAAAAAACGATGTAAATGCGAAAAGTATTCTCAGGCAGGGTTGTTTTATTATTTTATTCATATTGAATTATGTTACCTAGCTTGAGTTTGGTTTGACAACAAAGATGAAAGGTTGTGACATAAAATAGTGAATAATAATGAAAACAAAATTCCAGTAAGTGTGGTGTTGATCTCCTTAAATGAGCAGGCCAACATCGGAAGAGCGCTGAAGTCCGTAAGCTGGGCTGCAGATATTGTTGTTTATGATTCAGGATCTACTGATAGAACTGTGGATATTGCCAGTAAATTGGGCGCAAATGTGGTTCAAGGACCTTGGTTCGGCTTCGGGAAAACAAAAAAGACTGCAACTGAGTATGCAAAATTAGACTGGGTTTTGTCTTTGGATTGTGACGAAGAGGTAAGTAAATCCCTGGAGCTTGAGCTACGTGAGAGTTTGGATTCATTAAAACCCGACTGCGTTTATAAAATTCCCAGACTTTCATTTTATTTAGGACGTTGGATTAAAAACGGGGGTTGGTACCCGGATCATCAGGCGCGCCTTTTTAATAAGAAATATCATAATTGGAATGAAGCTAAGGTTCACGAAAAAGTAGAAGCAAAAAAATACAAAAAAATGCTATCTAATTTAAATCATTACGTATTTAAAAACATTGAAGACCAGGTTCGGACCAACAACCGGTATTCAAGTTTACTGGCGGAAGAATTGTTTTCTGCAGGTAAAAGGTTTTCCTGGTTTCATTTTTTTACAAAGCCCACGGTTAAATTTTTGGAATGCTACATTCTCAAATTAGGTTTTTTGGACGGATGGGCGGGTTATGTGATTGCGTCTAATGCAGGGACTTCCGTTTTTCTGAAATGGGCCAAGCTCCGTGAGCTGGAAATGAGAAATCTTTGAAATCATTATGTTTATTAGGTGTCTTTTTGAGTTTGCATGCATTTTCTTTCCCGCAGTTGAGCTCTTGGAAAAATGCGCCGATTGTTGTTTTTAATAATAAAAAACAAGCAGTGCTTACAAAAGATATTTGGTTGAAATCCCCTTTTGCGGTGGTCACGGCTAATAATGATCAGCTTGAGTTAAAAATTAATACTTTTGATCAAATTGTTGTCTACCCGAAGGCTAAGGTGCAGATTCTGGAATTTTCGGACGAGACCGGATTTGTGTCTGATTTTTACATTTTAGACGGGCAGATTCGCTTTACCTCTACATATAGAAGCATTGATAAACATCAGGCGGTCGTAACTCTTAAAACTCCATTTTTTGATTTAAAAACTTCAGGACTGTACGATTTTCTGCTGATTCTCGATATGAAAGAGCCCAGCGTGGAAGTTAAAGTCATCAGCGGCGTTTTGCCTCTGGAATTTTTTGCCTATGAGAAATCACTCAATTTAAAAAGCGGCGAAAGTGTTAAATTTCAGGGAGTTCTGGCTGATGACGGGACCGGAATTAAATACGATTATCTCCTGCATAATCGGAAGGCGCCGAAGGGCTCATTACTGGCTACTCAGAAGTTTGATCAGAGTTCTTTTATCAAGGCTGAAAAAAAATCCGAGCTTATGGAATCCAACAGAAAAAAAGATCTCAGAAAAAAAGCAGAAGCAAAAAAGAAGAAGCAGAAAGAATATGAAGATTCATTCTTGTGTAAAAAGCCGTTCGGAAACAAAGATCAGTGTGCCTGGTGGCTGGATTCCGGAAAATGTTACCGAAAAAGATGCAATGTCAGTGGACAGTGGGGCGAGCAAATTGAAAGACCCCTTACCTCTGTCTGTACAAAAGATTTCTCAGTTGCGGATTGTGACTACTAGAATTTGCCGCAATACAATAGTCCAGTCTTGGTCCAGTTCCATAATGAGTGCTTGTTAGGCTTTGGTCCTTATTGGAAGAATAAGCATAAATGAAGCGAAGGAATCGCGGAAAAGAGAAAACTTATGCTAGATGCAATCATTTCTATGTTTTTATTAGTGGGGCCAAGTTTATCAAATTACGATAAAGTGGTTTCGACTATACAGCAGATAGCAGCACAGAATCCAGCCAATGCAAAAATGATTTCGATTGGTGTGAATGATCAGGGCGTGCCGATTCAGGCATTACAAATAGGTAACGGTGCGGTGAATTCGCTGATTGTGGGTACTCACCACGGCAATGAATATGGTTCTACTGCCGTGGCTTTAGGTGTAGCCGATAGTTTGGCAAAAAATCCGGTGGCGGGGCAGACGGTTTATATTGTTCCGGTGCTGAACATAACCGGCTACAACAAAACAAGCCGCAATGAATCCGGAGTTAAAGGGTCATTCGATCCTAATCGGGATTACACAGGTCCGTGCAAATCAGGTCCTACCTTTAATTTAAAATCTACAAAAGCATTATCAGATTTTTTAGAAGCTAAAAACATTCAG
>JAYTFA010000118.1:0-3077 GCA_043734765.1 Pseudobdellovibrio sp.
GTCATAGAACCATCATGACCTGTGTTCATGGCCTGTAACATATCCAAGGCCGCACCGTCTCGGGTTTCACCCACGACAATCCGATCGGGTCGCATACGCAAAGCATTCTTAATTAAATCCCGGATAGTAACAGCATTAGTACCTTCCATTGAAGGAGGACGGGTTTCTAACCGTACAACATGTTCCTGCATCATTTGTAATTCGGCTGCATCCTCAACTGTAATGACACGCTCATGAGCCGGAATAAATTGAGAGATCATATTAAGTAAAGATGTTTTACCGGATCCAGTACCGCCGCTGATGACAATATTATATCCGTATTCGACAGAAATTTTTAAGAAATCCAGCATGTTTTTGGTGGCACTGCCGTAATCAATATATTTTTGCGGATCAATTCCGCCTTTTTTAAATTTACGAATTGTTAAAGCCGGTCCGTCCAGCGCCAGTGGTTCAATAATAGCATTAACCCGGCTACCGTCTTTCAACCGGGCATCCACATAAGGAGTGGCATTATTAATCTGACGTCCTAAGGGAGTCACAATTCTTTCAATAATCCGGCGGAGATGGTCATTTGAGGTAAATTTAACTCCGCTCAATTGAACTTTTCCGCTTTTTTCAATAAATATTTTATTAGCGCCATTGACCATGATTTCCGAGATCGCCGGATCGGCCAGCATGTCTTCAAGCGGGCCCAAACCTAAAGCTTCTTCTAAAACATCTTTAACCAATTTTTGTCGTTCGTCCCGTGCTAAATCCGGTGCTTCTTTATCGACGATTTGGCCGATATCTCTCTGAGTTTTATTTCTCAGCTCTTTTTCTTTTCCTTCATTATCGCCGACTTCGCTCAATATTTTTTTCAGGTCGATCGTTCGGATCAGTTCTGAATGAACCCGCAGTTTTAATAAAGTTTTAGCATCATAGCCATTTGGGTTAGAGGAACTTGCCGCTGAAGCAGAATCTGTCGCAGCTCCGGTCGCCTGCGCAATTGCAGGTTTAGGTTTCTGAATGGTTTTTAATTTCGGTAAAATACTACCGACTAATTTTCTTACAATTTCAAAATAAGCAGCTGAAAGAAGTGATTTAGGATTAACCACAACAAACGGTTTTGAATTTGCCAGTGAAAGCGCTGCTGTTGCTTCATCTGAAGGAATCAAACTCAAGGGAGCAAGTCCGAGATGCTGTCCGATAACCTGAGGAGTTAAGCCTGCATTATTAAATTTATTAAGAATAAGCTGGAACATTTCTTTAGGATAAGTTTGTGTCAATAACTCGTTTATTAATCTTTGCGTCTGTTGCACCACTAAAATTTCAGGTGTCGACACAATCGTGATCGCTGTGGCGTCCTGCAAAATAGCAGTTTGCATCGGACCGATATCATTTCCTAAGTCGACAATTATATACTTAAAAGATCTCGAAAAATATTCAATAAGCTTTGATAAATTATCGGGAGACACACTGAATATTTCTTCGGGCCCGCGCACGGCCCCCAAATAAGAAAAACCCCCGGGATGCGGGGTTACAATTTGCTGCATAGGAGTTGAATTCAGAGATTGAGTTGAATTAGCTAGCTCACGCAAGGTCTTAATCGGTTTTAAACCGGTAATAATATTTTGGTCACCGACGCTTCTTGAATCGCAGTCGATCAGCAGAGTGGGAGCTCGCAATTCTATTGCCATGGCAGCGGTCAAATTGGCGGCAAATACCGATTTACCAACTCCGCCTTTACCACCGAGCACGGCTATTAAATTACATTGCGGGTTTATTGCCAAAATGGACCTCCACTAGTCATCTTCTTTTCGTCATAAAGTGTAAAAATCTTGATCAAAATAAGGTCTTAAGACCTAGAGCTAGTCTTTCAATCTAAACTTCTTCTTAACTTGCTCCACGCCTGAGCTAGCCGAGGATTTAATAATCGGGGTTATAAAAACAACAAATTGTGAGTTATCACGTCCATATTTTTTTCCGGCATTCATCGTAATAATTGCGGCTTCATTAGCCGGCGCCCCAAACGATGTTTCTGTTCCTTTTTTTATAATTCCGCCGAAAGCAGCGCTTTGGCGGTCACGAACTGAAATAGTGGTACTAACCTTTGTATCAGTGGACTTCTCGACATCACCGCCGAGATTACTGACGCTAACTTCTAAATTTTTTAATTCGATTAAGCCGGAACGTTCTGATTTAATTGTAGGCGTGACTTTCAGAGAAACTGTAGCGCTAAGAGTGGTGGGAACAGCCGGGCTATTTGCTGTGCCGGGGATTGTGGGCCCCGGAACTTCAACTTTTCTGCTGATATTTCCTGTGACTTTATCCTGGATTAATATTGAAGCGGTATCCAGAATCTTAGCAAAGCCATGCGTTTTGTCCCAATTCAGTTTAGGTAGCAGGTTGTTCAACAGATTGATGGTGTCAGTAACTGTAGAGGTTGAAGGTGCACCCGCAACTCCTTGAGCACTGAAAAACGGGGAAAAACGGAAACTGAAAGATTTTTTATAATTGTCGCCGAATTTAACAAAATGAGCCACGATCTGAATCATTTTAGGCGGAGGCTCTACTTTTTCGTCATCCCTTTTTATTGTGATCAGATCAATAATTAAAGTGCTTACGTCGGTAGGATTTTTTCGCCCGACAACTTTTATTAGTCCATCATTAGGCGCCTGGTCTATCACCATGTCTGGAATATAAAGTGCAACGATTTGTTTTACTCTGTCTTTTTCCGCTTGTGAGTTAACCTGACCTTCGAGTTTAAAAAATTCGCCCACGGCTGTAACTTTTACCTCAGGATTGTTGATATCATTTGAAATAAAATCTGCGATTTTTTTACGGGCAATCGGGCTCAGCACCGCCAGCGAAAGAACGCGATCTTTAAAAGTCGAAACAACCTGAGCAATTCTTATTAAATCGTGGGGTATCAATACATATCCATCAATATAAATCATACCGTTGACGAGCTTGAATTCTATACCTTCTATATCGACCAGCATGGCCTGTACTTCCCGCAAAGTTTTTTCAATTGAGTCATCACGGATATCAAATCTGATTTCGACGAGTATCTGTTTGGTTTTTGTATCTTTTAATGT
>JAYTFA010000119.1:0-2559 GCA_043734765.1 Pseudobdellovibrio sp.
GGAAACGTTGTGATGTTATTTGGCCTGGTGGCTTTTGCGGCCCTTATTCTTAACACACGGTATATAAAATCCGGCGCAGACATCGACGCCTCCGCAAAAGATGTATTACTTCTGTTAAAAAATACGACGGCAATTTTGGTTTGGAATTTTGACACCACAGGCCTAGAAAACGTTCGAAAAACAAGCGACATCAAATTCGTGGACGGGATCTCTTGGAAAGACAAAGCCGGAAAACCCGTTATTGCGGAGCCGACCTTCGCTGAAAATCAAAAATCACTTGTTGCCTCAACTGAAATTACGGGCCCCAAAGGAGAGGTCATCGGGTCGATTGATCTTCATTATAATAAGAAGAGCCAATGGAACGATTTCATCGCGGATGCCAAGATAATTGTTATCGGAGTTGTTTTACTTCTCCTTACGCAGTTGACCAGCCTTACAGGAACCTGGTGGTCTAACCGAAAGATGCTGAGCTCTCTTGATCTTCTCGTTAGCCAAATTCAGGATTCTTCAAATTTGAACTTTAAAAAATCAGATACAGTTAAGGAAACTGCTGCCAGTGTTTCTGCGGCAACTGAAGAACAGGCCTCGAGCATTACAGAGACAACAATGGCACTTCAGGAAATCAGATCCATGATGGCGAGATCTTCGGATCACATTGAAAAATCGGCTTTAGCAGTAAAAGACGGAAACCAATTGGCCCAAACCGGAAAAGAAACTGCGCGACAGATGATCGCAGCCATGAATGAAATCAACACTTCAAACAATCAACTGACTCAGAAAGTAAATCAGGGAAACACGCAGATTGCTGAGATCGCAACGATGATCCGGGAGATTGCATCAAAAACAAAAATCATCAACCAGATCGTATTTCAGACCAAGCTGCTTTCTTTTAACGCCGCTGTTGAGGCCGCTACTGCCGGTGATGCGGGACGAGGGTTTGCTGTTGTTGCGGAAGAAGTCGGAAAGTTGGCTCGCGTCAGCGGGGCTGCTGCTCAAGAGATTGATACCCTGTTAAAAGACAATATCGAAAAAACTGAAAATATCGTAAAAATGCTTTCGCAGGAAATCGGTGCAGCTTCTCGATTAGGAAAAGAAAAAGTTGATCAGGGTATTATTGTTGCCGGTCAATGCGAAGAAGTTTTAGATCAGTTGGCAAGTCATGTTGGGGCTTTAAAAGGCCGAATGGATGATGTTCAGACGTCTTCATGTGAACAGACCATCGGAATCGATAATATCTCGATTGCTATCGACAGAATACAGGAAAAGACCGATCAAAATTCTAAAAATGCAAGGGTAGCTGACGATGTGTCGGAATCTCTGGTTCAAGAGGCCGGTAACTTATCTGAAATTGTAAAAAAGATGGAGTTTTCTTTATTCGGAAATCGGAAGAAAAAATCTGAAGATAACACTGAGATGGCCGGCTGATAAAAGCACGCGCGAAAACTCCGCGCGTTTTATTAAATTACTTTTGGTCTGGATGGATAAGAAGCCCGTTTTGCGCAACCATTTTTTTAATTTTGTCAGTTTTCATAACTTCTGAAATGGCTTTTTTAATTTGCGCAAACTCTTCATCAGATACACCTTTTTTTGCCACTAAAATTGAATGACTCTGTAAAAAAGTATCAAAGCTAACCGGCTCAATGTCCATCTTGTCAGTTGTAGTCTGGTAAAGACCAACAGCGCGGGCCAGATAAGCGGCAGATTTATCGCCATAACGATCACCGGATAATTTTTTTGCCGGAGTTTCAGCAGTCGTTTCTTCTACGATTTTCAAACCTAAGTTGTTATCTTTGTCCTGCTTGATCAAATCTTTACCGGTAGCGCTACCGCCGTGAGCACCAACCGTCATGCCCTTGAAATCATTAACAGTTTTATACTTGGAAGCAGTTCCTTTTTTAACAAAGAAAGTATATCCCACTTGCGTAACCATTCCCGGAAAATTAGCAATCACTTCGCGTTCCGGATTTTTTGCCAGTCCCAGAGCCACTTGCGCATCGCCGCTTGTTAACTGCTCAAGATTTCTTGCAAGAGGCATAATTTCAAACGTGCACTTCCATTTAAGTTTATCACATACACTTTTTACTATTTCGTAGTGAACACCTGTCATTTTACCGTCGGCCCCTGAGCCTTGAATCGGCATAAATTCCTGGCCCACAATTTTTAAATCACGAGCTTGAGATGCAAATGCCATAAATACAGTTAATAACCCTAAAATAATTTGCTTCATTTTTAACTCTCCATAGTTATATTTTGATCAATAAATATTAGAATCACTTTTAAATTGCCAAGCAACCCCTTTTTGCACCGTGGCTAGTCCAGCCGGAGGCAAATCACTTAGGCCCCTTGAAATAAAATAATTTTCAGTATACTAAAGTACTATGGAGAGATGGGAGAGTGGCCGAATCCGCTTGCTTGGAAAGCAAGTAGTCTCGCAAGAGGCTCGCGAGTTCGAATCTCGCTCTCTCCGCCAATAATCTTAAAATGAGACATGTTTTGTAAATTGGTATTAATTTTGTTAAAATTGTTTATGTTGCTTATGCTGATTTTTATTTTGTTTAG
>JAYTFA010000120.1:0-1532 GCA_043734765.1 Pseudobdellovibrio sp.
TGTTTCTCTGGCGAAACCAATTTGCGAAGAAATGGCAAAGCGGACCAATGAACTGATTCAATCCCACAAACTCAATGAAAGTTTTAAATCTCATTTCGGACAAACCTATGTCTGCATTGAAGGACCTTACTTTTCAACACAGGCCGAATCCGAAGCCTGCAGGCAAATGGGTGCGCAGATCATCGGAATGTCTAATTTTCCTGAGTACGCGCTGGCGCGAGAAGCCGGTCTTCCTTACTTACCGTGCTGCTTTGTAACAGATTACGATTGCTGGGATGACTCCATCCCGCATGTTACGGTGGCTGAAGTTATAAAAGTGATGAAGCAGAACAATTCAAAAGCTTTTTCCCTGTTGAAAATTCTTATAAAGGAAAAAGATCTACACGAAGACAGCGTAGCCTGTGAGGGTGGATTACGAACCGGTTTGTTTATGCCGAAAGAAGCAATTCCGGCTGATAAGCGGCAGTGGGTTGATGTACTGATGTCTAAATAAACCGAGAGGCAAACAAAAATGAGGAAAATAAATATGTTTTGGGCAGTGCTTTTTATATCAGTGGGTGTGTTATCTTCTGATACGGAATCTATTTTTACCCAGAACGAAATGAAGGCCAAAAAGATTAATTAAAATTCCAGTTTTCAGGGACTGTAAACGCAGTTCCTTCAAACGAATCTGTAACGCCCGTGAGGTTCTGCGGAATCACAACAGCTTCGCGCCTGTGATAAAGTGGAATCATCATATAATTTTTAGCGAGGTAACTTTCAATTTTTTTAATAATTGAGTTTCGTTTCTGCTTATTGTTTTCTTTATCAAAATCCACCAGCATTTGATCCAGTTCCTTTGAATTGATACGGATGGAGTTTCCTCCCGCCCAGCTGTTTTTTGCAGTGGGGATTTCTTTTGAAGAAAAATAAGACGTTATCGTAGAGTCGGGCGGAATAGGCTGGCCGTACATGGATAAATCAAACTCACCATGCGGTACACTTTGCCCGAGTAAAATACGTGGGGGTTCATTTTTGATCGAGCAAAGAGCTCCTATGGACTTAAATTGTTCGCACACATGCACCTGAATGCTCTCTAAAACTTTTAATCCGGCAGAAGTTTTAAAAATCAGAAGGAGTGGTTTGCCATTTTTTTCGCGAACTCCGTTTGAGCCCATCTTCCATTCGGCTTCATCGAGTAATTTAATAGCTTTATTTTTTGAGTAAATACTTGCCTGTGCAGTATAGGCGGGGTGCTGTGGTGATAAAATGCTTTCGGCCACCTGCAGATTATCATTGAAAAAAGCTTTTACTATTTGCTCTTTATTTATAGAACGGCTTAAGGCTTCGCGAACTCTGACATCTTTAAATATCTCGTTTTCTAAATTAAAATAAATACCCTGAAAAATTCCTGAATTCTGAAATCTCACCTTATAAGGTGCGCCGGTTTTTTTAAATTCTTCGTCAAACAGCAGAGCTGTATCAGGCGGAAATCCAACGGCGCTGATGGCATTGATTTGCTTGGCCATCAAGTTGGCTTTGAGCGCACTGGT
>JAYTFA010000121.1:0-2755 GCA_043734765.1 Pseudobdellovibrio sp.
ACCTATGGTTTTGCCCGCGGAAATGAAACCGTTGTTTTTGTAGATAAAGTTTTTAACTACTACAATCTGATGAATTCCACATTCAGCATGAAATCAAACATCGCAGGTTTATTCAACCGTAACTGATTTAGCTAAATTTCTTGGCTGATCCACATCATATCCTAAATTTTCGGCCAAATGGTAGGCCATCAATTGCAGAGGAACCACCGAAATAATCGGGTTGGTCATCCAGTTTGATGAAGGAATTGAAAGATAATACTCACTCATTGATTTCAGTGCTGCATTTTCGCCGGTACCGATTGCAATAATTTTTCCGCCTCGGGCCTTGGCTTCCTGTAAATTACTGATGGTCTTTTCGATAAGCTCATCGGCCGGTGCCACCACCACAATTGCCATGTTTTCGTCAATAAGCGCCAACGGACCATGTTTCATCTCGCCGGCGGCATAACCTTCGGCGTGCATATAGGCCAGCTCTTTAAGCTTGAGCGCTCCTTCTAAGGCAATAGGAAAGCTAACTCCGCGTCCCAGGTATAAAAACCCTTTAAATTCCTTTAATTTTTTTGCCGCTTCGGAAAAATATTTATCATAAGATAAAACCGTTTCGATCTGACTTGGAACAGCCAGTAAATTTTTAACAAAAGTCTGCTCCTGATCTTTATTCAACAATCCCCGCACTTTTGCAATTTGCAGGGCCAATAAATTAACTAAGGCAAGAGTGCTCGTAAATGCCTTGGTGCTGGCTACGCCCACTTCAACACCTGAATTCATATACAGATGTCCGTGAGCTTCACGGTCGATAGACGATCTCTGAACATTCGTAATACTTAAGGTGAGAGCGCCTTTTTCTTTAGCCAGACGAATGGCCGCAAGCGTGTCTGCAGTTTCACCGCTTTGGGAAATCGTCACTACTAAGGTATTTTTTTCGATGATAGGTTTTCTGTAACGGAACTCACTGGCAATATCTACCTGCACCGGCAGTCCGGCCACCTGCTCCAGCAGATATTGGGCAACAGTTGCAGCATAAAAACTTGTTCCGCAGGCAATAAAAATAACTCTTTCAATGGATTTAAAAACCTCATCGGTGGGTTTTGCAAAGCCGATATTCTGCAAACTCACTTCATGAGTTTCAGTATTGATGTGCGGACGCATAGCTGCTGCAACGGCACGGGGCTGTTCATAAATCTCTTTCAGCATATAATGCTTAAAGCCCATTTTTTCAATCTGCTCGGGATTCCAGTCCAAAGTAACAATCTGTTTTTTAAGCGGGGTTCCCGTAGAGGAATAATAATTGATTTCGTTGTTCATCACATGAACCACTTCGCGGTCTTCAAGGTAAACAAAATCTTTGGTGTACTGAAGGGCCGCCTGCACATCACTGACCACAAAAAACTCTTTTTCCTTCTTTGTACTGTTGATACCGACAATCAAGGGCGGGCCATCTTTAAATGCAATCAACTCATGAGGCGAGTTTTCCCACATAACCACTACTGAAAACGCTCCGACCAATTGCTTGAGAGTTTTCTGCACAGCTACTAATAAATTTTTTGATTTCTGAATTTCTTCATTAATTAAGTGGGCTACAAGTTCCGAGTCCGTATCCGATGTAATATGAGCGCCGCGCGCCAATAGATTTTTTTTAATATCTAAGTAGTTTTCAATAATTCCATTGTGAACAATACTGATTTCTCCGACCTGATGAGGATGCGCATTTTTTTCTACTGCCGCTCCGTGAGTGGCCCATCTTGTATGTCCGATTCCTAAATTTCCGTTAAAAGTTTCATCGGTTAATTTATCTTCAAGATTTTTTAATTTGCCTTCCGCGCGAATTCTTTTGGTTTTGCCGTCATGTAATACGGCAACACCGGCACTGTCGTAGCCGCGATATTCCAGTTTTTTAAGACCTTCAATAATAATTTTTTTGGGATCCTGATAACCTAAATAACCAACAATTCCACACATTTTATGTCTCCGATTTTTTAAATTTTTGAGCATAGCCTTCTTTGTTCACCTGAGGAGCCCGCGCCAGCGCGAGTGCCCCTTCCGGAACATTTTTGGTAACCGTTGTGCCAGATGCAATTAAGGCATCATTGCCAATGGTCACTGGGGCTACCAGCTGTGAATCGCTACCTATAAAAACACGATCTCCGATGACGGTTTTATATTTCTTTTTATCAGCGGCATAGTTGCATGTGATCGTACCGCAGCCGATATTTACATCTTCGCCCACTTCAGCATCGCCCAAGTAAGTTAAATGACCGGCTTTGGATTTATTACCGAATTTTACTTTTTTCATTTCAACGAAGTTGCCCACATGAGCCTCTTCACCGATAACTGTTTCAGGTCTTAATCTTGCGAATGGTCCTACGCTGGCTTTATTTTTTATAATCACCTGTTCAACATAGCATCCGGCTTTCATATGAACGCTGTCACCTATGATCGAATCTGAAATAAAGCAATTCGGTTCAATAACGGTAAATGCACCTATTGCGGTTTTTCCGCGGATAAAAGAATTAGGATAAACAACCGTACCGGCTCCGATAATCACGGTTTCTTCTATATAGGCTGTATCGGGATCAATAAAAATAACCCCAGCTTCCATTAATTTTTTATTTTTAGTCTGAAAAACTTTTTTAGTGGCCGCAGCCAGCTCGACCTGATTATTCACACCGTGAGCCACATCTGTATTATTACTCAGAAGCGCCTGCACTTTTAATTTATCATTTAATGCCAGATCAATTAAATCTGTTAAATAAAA
>JAYTFA010000122.1:0-5952 GCA_043734765.1 Pseudobdellovibrio sp.
CTTTAGACCGCGGACAAATGGTTTTTTTAAATGAGGCTGCAACCGAGAGAATTTTCATGCAAGATCTGCCTGAAGACACTCACGGCCGACGTGATCTCAGACATAAATCCACTAAAGCAAAACCTGCAGATACGACGTTTAAAAAATTCAGCAAGAGCCTTGATAAAATAAAGCCCGGCGATAAGAGCGCGCCAAAGCCTTCCGAAAAGACTGCGTATAAAGCTAAGCCCGCTGAAAAGACAACGGTTAAGCCTGTCGATAAGACTGCGACTAAGCCTTTCTATACTGCTGCAAAAAGAACTAAAGGTAAGACTTAATCCAATCCAAAGCGGTATCGATTTTTATAGCGATACCGCTGTAACTGCACTTCTTCTCGTTCTTGAGATTTGTTGCCGATGAGCTGATAGCGACTAAAAACAATTTATCATCCGATCGGCCAAACACAGGGCCGCCGGAATCACCCGAGCAAACACCCGTTGCGTTGCTCTGATCAAACTCAATAAAATGATCCATATTTTTGCGTGGAGCCCTGATTTCGTCTCTAGTCTTGACCACACTTCGTAATACCCCGCTAAACTGCCGTAAATCCTCACCGTAGCCCAACAGCAGAAAATCCATGTAATCTGTTGCATCGCTCAACTCGGGGAACACCACGCCATCCATGTCGAACAGCTCAGAATTAAGTTTTATTATCGCTAGATCATTTAACTTTGTTTTTTGATTGTAATCGGGATGCACATAAATCTGACTACGTCTGATTTCAGCATCCGCATATCTACCGTTGATCGCCACTCCCCGGTAGACCAAATTTATCGGAGCAGAAACACAATGGGCCGCAGTCAGTAATGTTTTTTTACCGAGAATAACCGCAGTGCAGGGGAGCCCCTTTTCCCCGGGATATTGTTTATGGATCAACCCGACAACAGGCAGTTTTCGGTAGCTCTCGAAATCAACACTCTGCCCGCCGATGATGGCGTTGGCCACCTGGCTCAATAAAAACAGAGGTAAAATAAATCCGTAAATGGAGGGAGTTCTCATCACAAGGAGGAGAATTGCACTGCCCGTTCCAAGCTATTGAACAGCACAGTGCTCCGGAGTGTCCAATAATGAGACGCTAGGACATTTTTGTGCTTTTTTACGGAAGCTGTTTTTCCGGAATTCCGGAAGCGCTGTTTTCGCCGGAGGAGTTCCCATCAAAGGGCCCGCCATTCGAAAAGGGAACCCCATTTCGAGAGCCCATCCAAGAAAGTTCGCAATCCTGAGAGTTCCCTTCCCTACGAAATCTACGAACCATTCCGATAACCGGCGCTGCCACCGATTCTACCCAATGAGAAACTTCCCCCGAATTTTGCTCCTCTTAACTCATATGGGTATCGGTCATCAAAACTTCAATCAGCGTTCTTTTTTTAATTCCGCCGTCAGGAACCCGCTCTCCCATGGCGGGGAACTCAGAAAAAAACAAATGGGTCGCGGCAGAAGACCCCTCTCAACCAAAGAGCCCATTCACGTTGTTTTTAAAGTTAGACGATTACAACTCCGTCAAAAAAGTTTAAGAGCACCGCAGAGTTTCCGAACTGTGTTAAAAATACTTGAAAAATACGCAAAATTCTTTTCAGTTAAAGTTGAACAACTTTCCGTTCAAAACGACCATATCCATATATTAATTCGCACCTCTAGAAGAAACCAATTTCATCATTTCTTCAGAGTTGTCTCGGGACAGATTGCTCAAAGTTTTGAAAAAGAAGGTTTACTAGCGGTGACCGGTACCCCCCAACAAAAAATAAGTATTTGGAAACACAGGCCGTTTTCAAGAGTTGTTCGGGGATGGAAAGCCTATTTAATCATTAGAAATTATATTCAGCTCAATGAAAAAGAGGCCTTAGGTCAAATTCGGTATCAGAAAAATAGATTGAGGGGTTTGTCCATTGCGGATTGGGAGATTCTCTGGGCTTAGGCGACTCACACATCAGATATGTTTTTTATACTTAATTAATCCCAAATCCCAGACCAGACTTCTGCTCAACTTTCGCCTAGTGTTCTTTTATGATGCATGTGCCGATCTAGTTATGTGAAATGAGGAAATTATGAGTATGCAATCGAAATTAAAACATCAAGAATTTTCTACTGATATTATTCAACGAAAACGAATTGTGAGACAGGATAGATATTTTCCTAATATCACGAAGCATGTTATTAAATCAAAAAATAATGATTTTGAGGTTGATAACTATTCTTCATTTGGAATAGCGATTAAATCCACTAATTATTCTTTCAATCAAACTGAAATTTTTAGCGCAACATACTTCGTAAACAACCAAGAAATCTGTGAGGTTGACTTAAAGTATGCACGCCAAACTGAAGATGGACTGATTGCATTTTCTATAGAGGGGCAAACGCTTTCTGTAGAGGCAATACAAGCCGTTGAAAAATCATACCAGATTGTTAAGCAACTTGAGCTCGAAAATTCACGTTTTGAAAAGATTCCGGAGATATTTAAAAATAAAACGTTTGAATTAAAAGCTTGGCTTGAGTTGCTTGAGAAACAAGTGTCTGCAGTCGAAAAAAATAGTTTTGAAACGACTGCAAGAGAGTTAGAGCATTATGAGGAAGCAATTGCCCAAACCATAAGTCAATACCTTGAACAAAAGCTGCCTGATTACGCCAGAGGAATAGGCTCAACAATATCAAATTTAAATGATGAACTTATAAAGTCTTGTTATGAATTTTTAAGATATCAAGTAGGCCATATTTTTTATAAAAGTACTTATGGCAACCGTGCGTATACAAAACCACGTGGCTATGCAGGCGACTACGAAATGATGAATAATGTATATTATAATGATCTGCGAGGAACTACTTTATTTGCAAAATGCATACAAAGATTTTTTACAGATAGCAGCGCTGGTAAAGCCGTAAGAAATAGGGCAGATTATTTAGCTAATAAAATAGAAATTATGAGTCAGAAAATTGAGAGACCTAAAATTTTAAGCGTTGCATCAGGCCCCGCACGCGAAATTCAAAAGTTATTTTTGGAAAAACCCGAATTTGCTGTTAGATGTGAAATACACTTGCTTGATCAAGATGCAGAAGCATTAAAGTTTTCACAAAGAGATATTCTTGAAATCTGCCGACAAAAAAAGGTAAAACCAGATATACATTTCCATAATTTAGCCATTAAAAATATAATAAGTGATGGACTACCAATAACTGGTTTTGATTTAATTTATTCAGCTGGACTTTTTGATTACTTTACTGATCCCGTTGCACAATTTGCTGCAAACAGACTTTACTCCGCGCTAAATAACGGCGGAAATCTCATTATTGGCAATTTCAATACAAACAATCCTACCCAATTCGTGATGGAAGCTCTTGGTGATTGGTACCTAATTTATCGCAATGAAGAAAATTTAAAAGAGCTCTTCTCTAGAGTGACGAATAAGCTTCAAATTGAAAGCGAAAAAGAAGGCATTAATTTATTTGCCGTGATGGAAAAGTGAAGCATCTAAATTATATTTTAAAATATAACAAAAAAAAGTTTTCTGAGTCAGAAAACTTTCTCAAGCTATTTCTCATTACTGGACCGCTAACATATTTAGGTTTCGCTGTTGCTGACTTTATTAAATACCCTGATAACAAGTTAGAATTTTTTTTAGTTCGTCTTGGATTCTGTATCCTGGTATGGACTAGCTATTTTTTCAATAAAAATAATAAGTCTTTTACTAAAAACCAAATATTGAAATATATTTGGTCTGTTTATGCCTCATTAGGTATTACTTATATGCTCTATAGAACTGATGGGCCAAGTTCTTCATATTATAGTGGTATAAACCTTGTTGCTCTTTTTGCATTAATATTCGGAACCTTTAACTATCGCTTCTTTTTTACGACGATGATTTCTATATATATTCCTTACTACATTCTAAGCTTCTACCAATTCAGTTCATTCACCAATTCAAAAGAGTTTTTAATTTACAGCATATTTAATATTGGCACGGTATTAGGTATCACATTAACGAAAATTAGTAGAGAGCGGGACTTTGTCGACGTTTTGAATGCTGAGGTTGCACTCGAAAAAGAACTTCATTCGCGAGAACAGATCATTAAACTAAAAACCGAGGAAGCAACAAAGCTACATCAACTTTCTGCACAATTTTCCCCACAAGTTGTTAAAGCAATTAAAGAAGGACAAATTTCAATCGACGAAGGGGTACGTAGAGCAAAAATTTGTGCTATCTTTATCGATATCGTCAGATCGACTGACAAAGTAACAAAGCTTCATGAGAATGATATCGAGATTTGCCTTGCCCGCTTTTTAGATTCTTGTTTAACAACATTTTTAAAGTATGATTTAACCATTGATAAATTTCATGGTGATGGAATTTTGGCTTTTTCCAATATGCCAATCCCTCGTGAAGATTATATTGAGCGTACTTGTATGGCCGCACTTGAAGCAGTGAACGCTATTAAGAATGATAAAGAATTTTACCAGAAACACTGGCAATCCGAATTAGAAGTGAGAGTAGGTATTTCAGTTGGCCCTGCAAATGTAGGATTTTATGGTAATAAAAAATACTTTAAAACTTTCACCGCCATCGGCACACCCTTGCCATATGCAAGCCGCCTAACCTCAATCGCCGAGCCAGGTCAAATTTTGATAGATAGTGAAATGGCAGCTCATCTTGAAAAGTTTGATTTTATTATGAGGAATTATGGTCATAAAACTCTCAAAGGGTTTGAAGACAATAAAAATAACATCTTTGAGCTCATTTCAGCGCCAAATACAGTGCTTAACGGTGAAAATATCAAATTATGTCCACAGCATTCCAACTCCGTACTTTACCTTGATACTAATACCCAAGGTCATTTTGTATTTAAATGTCGTGAATGTGGACATGAAGAATCCCAATCAAATTCCGCTTTAAAAACTGCCTCCTAGTCACCACTCTGGCGAAGGTGCTTAATCGTAATAGCTTTCTCGACTAGACTCGACTTAAACCCTCCACATAACCAGCCGATAAGTTAATTATGAAAGCAAATAAATTTTTTAAATTTACAACATTATTGGTTTTAACTTTCACAGCTGCGGCGGCCGCAGCGCAGGAAATTTCGGTAGTTGATGTGAGACGCAATATCACTCTTTCCGATGACGATGCAGTTTATAAAGATTTTTATCTGAACACCGGAGAAGGCTCGGCGTTGAGAAAAAATATGGTTGTTAATGTAAAAAGAAAAATCAATGTTAAAGATGGCAGCACAAAATCTATCGGCGAAATCGACACGGTTGTAGGTCAGATCAAAATTATACATATCGGAAGTAAAGTTTCTGTTGCCCGTGAACACAAACTTATTCCGCGCGATGAAGAACCGATGTTAGAGCAGATCGGAATAATGGCCGGCGACCGCCTTGATCTGGTGGGTTCGTTTATTGATAACGCGAAACCCGGCAAACACAAAAATAAAAGTTCAGAGGCCGAGCCTGCAAACAAAGCAGATGAGCCAAAAACTGCGGACGCAAGTGCTGTAACGAATCCTAAAGATGGCCAGGATCCGGCGGCTATGAGAGAGCCTGCAAACCAGTTGAACACCGCTCCGGCAATTCAGCATCCTATTCCTGTGCCTCAAATCTAATTTATTCCTATCAGTTTTTCAAAAATTCCTGTGCTTATAAAAAACTAACTAGCAACTAGTGCAAATTTGTGGCAGAAATATCTTATGAGTGAAACCTATTTCCGTATACGTATGTCTAATGTTAGCACACCCAAAGAACAAGAACTTACCAATTACTGTTTTGAACATAAAGCTTTAGGTCTGAGCGAGGTATTAAGCTTTACCCAACCCGATTTAACCTACGATCCCTCTTTGGTTTCACGTCGTATTTTAGAGCTGGATGTTTTTTTTACGCCCTCGATCTCGCCCGGGGTGGCGAGGTCGGCGCCAAGGTCGAACATCTCG
>JAYTFA010000123.1:0-3940 GCA_043734765.1 Pseudobdellovibrio sp.
TCGATAGCTTCATTCTGAACACGAAGGATGTCGATCTGTTTTTTTAGATCTGCCTCGCTTGCATTTACCGTTGAAGTTGCAAACAGAGCCGCCATAATAGTTGTCATCAGTTTATTCATTTCTACCTCGTTGCTAAGTGAATCATTCATCCACTCAGAAAAATCAAGATTTGAGAATCTTAATAACGATGATGAAAGCCAATTGAACCCTTAATGAAAGTTAAATGAGTCTGACCCTCGCTATCTTGACAGTTTTTGTTGAATTGCTTAGAAACAAAGGCAAATGATATTTAAAAAAAATACGATCACATCCGCTTCAATTCTTTTTCTGCTCAGCCCAGTCATTACTTTAACGGCCCGCTCTGAAATTTATATGACCGGTGAAGAGTCCGCAAAAGTATTTTTTCCCGGTCAGAGTTTTAAAATACAAAATATTGAACTCAGCAACGACGATACAAATAAAATTGAAAAGCTTTCCGACACAAAAATAAAAAGTAAGATTATTAACCTACTGGTATCCGGCGAAGGCAATGTGGTTTTTTTAGATCAGGTTATAGGAAAACATGAGCAAATCTCTTACGCCGTTGCCATTACAAAAGATGCCAGGGTTAAAGGAATCGAAATTCTTGAATACCGGGAGTCTTATGGCCATCAGGTACGACGCCAAGAGTGGCGCAAGCAATTTGTCGGCAAAGATAAAAGTTCAACATTAAAAAATAATCAGGACATAAAAAATATAAGCGGTGCCACCCTTTCTTCAAATCACATAACAGACGGCGTCCGTAGAATTTTACAGACTTATGAACTCATTAAAAAAACTCTCTAAGAGAGTCCGCCCGCTACTGGGCACTTTTGTAGAGGTCACTTTGTTCGGAGATGAGGATTACAGTTCAATCATCACAAAGGCTTTTGAGCGGGCTGGTGAACTGGAAAAAATATTTAATTGTCATGATCCTGAATCAGAAATTTCCCTTTGCAACAAATCCTCCGACCCCCTGAATTATAAAAAAAGCAAGGCCCTTGCTTTTGTCCTCCAGGAGTCATTTGAAATTTTCAGAATATCTAAAGGCGCGTTTAGCCCCTACTCCGCTAACTCAACTTCTTTAGATTTAAACGGACTCAGCAAAGGTTTCATTGTGGATCAAATGGTCGAAACCATTCTGAACGATAATCCAGCACATCAAGGCCTTGTGAATGCAGGCGGAGACTTACGCTATTTTAACTGCACAAACCGAACTGTCGACATTCGTCTGAACTCAATAGGCACGCGCCGGATAACAATACATAAAAATGCCATAGCCACTTCGTCCTTAAATACGGCAACAAATGATAAGCACTCTTCCACTGAATATTCCAAACAGTTGCGCTCCGGCCTCACGCCGGATCATACGGTTTCAGTACTTGCCCATAACTGTATGTTGGCCGATGCGCTGACAAAAGTTGCCCTCTTTGCAGGTTTTGAAGTTTTACAAAAATGTGCTATGGTTTTTAAAGCCGATATTTTGGTATTTGATGCTCACGGCGAACTGAAAGAGATGTTTAAAGATCATGAAAGTTAGTTTAATTCTGAAACGGACAATTTTTACCATGCTGGGCCTGATGTATATTTCAGGCACAACTCAGTGGCTGCTTCGTACATTTTTTCAGGTTGATCATGGAATGGGGCCCGAGCCGCTTCCGGCGTTTATGTGGATTCTGAGATTTCACGGAACCACGAGCATCGCGGTTTTGATTTTATTCGGGTACATTCTGAAAGAGCATATTCTGCCGTCATGGAAAATCGGCCGCCACAAAAAAAGTGGACTTTTTTTATCGGTGTATTTACTTCTGATTGTTTTTACTTTGCCGTTTCTAATGTATCTAACCGATGAAAATATAAAATACACCGTAGAACTGATTCACACTTACCTGGGGCTTTGCCTCATTTTACCTTTCGCACTTCATTTATTGGTAAAAACGAAAGCCAAACAAAAAACATGACACATATCCATAAAAAACCTGACTATGAAATTATCAGTTTCAAAGGAAAGATTCATTTAATCACAACCGACGAACAATTGGTGGATGTGGCGGATGACCTCAACTCTGCGAAAGAACTTGGCTTTGATACGGAAACCCGTCCAAGTTTTAAAAAAGGTGAAGTTTATAGTGTAGCCTTACTGCAGTTATCAACGGATCATAATGCCTATTTAATCAGACTCGGTAAAGTGACCGAATTTCAAATCTTAAAAACTGTTTTTGAAAACAATAAAGTTCTTAAAGTTGGTGTTGCCATCCGCGATGATCTCAAACAACTCCAGAAGCTTTTTACATTTTCTCCTCTGAACTTCGTCGAACTTCAGGAGATCGCCAAGAAAAAAGGGCTACAAAATTTCGGGCTCAAAGGTATGACCGAAGAAGTTTTACAAGCCAGACTTTCTAAAAGAGCTAAAATTACGAACTGGGAGGCTCATTCGCTCACCGAGCAGCAAATTATGTACGCCGCAACGGATGCCTGGATTGGGCTTGAGCTGTACAGGAAAATTATGGGAATTTAAATTCAGGCTTTGTTCCAGCCTCTACTTTTCAGTAAATTCTCAATTTTAAACTTAATCTCGTCGCGGGTTTTTTTCACCTCAATTAAGCTTTTTCCTTTAGGGTCAGGAAACGGCCAATCCTGAATTTCCAATCCCGGAACATACGGACAGTTTTCACCGCAACCCATAGTTACAAGCAGGTCGGCTGAACCCGCTAACTCGTCCGTTAATTTCTGGGGTTTTACTGCGGAAAGATCCAGGCCAACCTCTTTCATCACTTCTAAAACCTCGGGGTGAACCCTTTCGCCAGGCTCTGTTCCGGCACTCACCGCTTTTGCTTTATCTGCGCTGGCCAGTTGATTAAAAAAAGCTGCTGACATCTGCGATCTACCTGCATTGTGAACACAGGCAAAGATAACTGTTTTCATACTTTGAGTTCCTTGTTTTGAAAAACATATTTAAATACAAACTCAGCCGTGGCGGCACCTAAAATCTGAACAATCACAAATCCTAAAATATTAGTAGTTGGGATTCCCACAAAAGTAGATGTCAACGACCTGGCAACAGTCACAACCGGATTAGCAAACGAAGTTGATGCCGTAAACCAGTAGGCCGCCATAATATAAAGCCCCACGGCCAGCGGAATATCCTGTCTTCGATGTAAACCCATCATACGGATAATCAGAATCAGCCCGAACGTGGCGATAAACTCGCTCAGCATCAAAGCAGATCCGCCACGGTCATGTACAGAAAAACTTATCCACGCCTCAGAAAACATTAAATGAGTAACTATTACACCAGTAACTGCACCCAACAACTGAGCCGTTAAATAAACAGTTAAACTTAGTTTTGAAATACGCCCATGTAGACACTCAGCCAAACTGATTAATGGATTAAAATGTGCACCTGATGAAGGGCTAAACATCATAATTAAAACAATAAGACCTGCACCTGTTGCAATTGAGTTGGCTAATAAGGCCAGCCCCGCAGAGCCATCCGATAATCGATCTCCCATAATTCCCGACCCGACTATAGTTGATAATAGAAAAAAACTTCCGATAAACTCTGCTGCAAATATTTTTTTATTATTCATTTACAACTCTGAATGTCGCTGAAAAATGTTTCTATTTCTTTAAGTGTCCTGGTTTCAACCCAACAGCCAATGGACTGACCGTTACGCTCAACATGAATAAGGCCTACGCGTTTCAGCTCTTTAACATGATGAGAAAGCGTAGATGGCGCAATATTCAACCCCTTACCCACATCCGAAACACAGGATTTAACATCTACGTCGGTCTTGCAAACTTTGCCTTTACATTGGGTTGCCAGTTTCAGAAATATCCTGAGTCTGTGAGGATGCGATAGTGCATTAAAGTATTCTGCAAATTTTTTGGTCTGAGATTCCAATGATTGAGATGTTTTTTT
>JAYTFA010000124.1:0-2618 GCA_043734765.1 Pseudobdellovibrio sp.
GGCGCACTGGAAACCTTGTCTCAGCTGGGAAATGATCCGAGATTGAATCACCGTTTTGCTGTGACCAGCGGCATTTTTGCGGAAGAGTGCCGATTGCAACTGAAAAAATTTTTTAAAGCAAAAAGAAAGAAGTAATCTCATGGCTTCAAGTATCAGCGGAACCTATAAACTAACAGATTATGGATATTACTATAAAAAGGAAGGCACCTTTGAACCCATATCAGAATGGTTTTTAGGCTATCTTCACTATTCGGATACGGGATTTATGACGGTCACGATACGCTTTAAAAAGATACCGGAAAACTTTGCGGATTTTGTATCTTATACCGGGACTTACAAAGTGCAAAAGGATGAAGTCCATCATCATGTTTTGATATCTGTGAAACCCGAATATGATAATCAGACTTTAATCAGGAAATTTAAACACGAGAACGGAGAGTTTGAACTGGAATTTGAAAACACGCCGGAATTCAGAAAATTTTCGACCTGGAAAAAAATTTAGTCATTAATATCTAAACGATATCCATATCCCGGAACCGAAGTAATATGGCCCAAAAAGCCTTCCATTTTTTTCTTAAGATAATTAATCTGGGAGTCGACATTTCGGGGTGTCACGTCAGAATGGCCCCAAATTTCACTCATAAATGCCTGTCGTGATACCACCTGAGATTTGTTTTCAATGAGCAGTTTTAAAATTTCGAATTGTTTCGGTGTTAATGGAATCTCTTTATTATCCAGGTGGCATTGTCTGGAGTTCAGATTCATTCGGATATTGCCGACATTCAGATAATTTATTTCATCTACGGAGTAATTTTTTAATCGTTTCTGAACCCGCAACAACAGCTCTTTCGGGTGAAAAGGCTTTGATAAAAAATCATCGCCGCCGGATTCAAGGGTTTCAATTCTTTCATCAGAAGTTACCGCGCCGGAAATAAAAATAATGGGAATCTGTTTTAAGCTCGGTATATCTTTGATAATTTTACAGAGCTCAACCCCTGTGACATAGGGCATTTTATAATCCATTAAAATTAAATTGGGCTTTACTGAAAGAATCAGGTCAAGTGCTTTTTCGGACTGGCAGATATAGTGGCAATCAAAGAAAGGTGACAGAATTTCCACCATCAACTGGCAGCTCTCTTCAAAATCGTCTACTATTACAATTTTCTTTTTCACAGTTTACATTCCTTTATACTTGATTTGCTTGGCATCTAATATTTTTTTAATTGCCTCGCGCTTATCACCCTGAATTTCAATCAAACCGAACTGACCTTCAAGTCTGTACGATCCACCTACTCCGCATTTTTGTTTAAGTTCTTTAGTTAATTCTTTAAGAAAGGTTTCGTGGGCCGGGAACTTATCCATAACCGTAACGGTTTTGCCGCCGCGACTCTGTGTTTCCATACGGAATACCACTACAAATTTTTTGGTATCGACCAATGATTTTAGAGCGGAAGTTTTTTTCTGCTTATCCGCCTCACCTGATATAATGGCCTGATCCTTCGGATCAGTAGAATATACTAAAACACGATCTTTATTAGACAAGGTGGCCCTCTTCTAAGATTTGGATAGCGGCTCTGCCGGCTCTCCTTCTCCCGTTTTATTATCGTCTGATAAGCTGTGCTTTGTATATTGGTTTCCATCATATCTGAAAAGCTGCGGCTCGTTATCCATCATGGTGACAAGGTTAACCGGTCTCTTCCAAAGCTTAAACAGGTTTTGCATGGTTGCATCCATGTAGTTTGGTTGCAGATCCAGACCTTCATGAACATGCTGCAAAAGGAGTTCGCCTCTGTTCTCAAAATTAGCATTTTCAATCTTAATTATGGGCTGCCCGAAGTTGGTCATTTGAAATAATAACTGTGCCTTTATCGCTTTAAAATCCCGGGTGTCCACATCGAAACGTCCCGTTTCTTTATTCATTTTATAAACGAACATTTTATTTCGGACGCAGAAATCTTCTGTTAAAAACTCATCGATAAAAGTCACATCATTGTATATTTTTCTGATTTCAAATATTTTATTGCGTCCTAAATGGGTATTTTTATTCCAGTTTTTTCTTTCACGCACATCGTCGCACTCATCCCATTCGCGCCCGAAACGGCCTTTGTTCCATCGCTCCTCAATATCGCGGAATAATTCAATGCCCACTTTATAAGGGTTATAGCCACCCAACTGCATAAACGTCGTTCCTGAATGGTGATCGGCAAAATCAATGATTTCGGAATCATTCAGAATATGCCGGGTCATCATATGCGAATGCCAATAAGAAGCCCATCCTTCATTTAATGTCTTCGTCATACCTTGAGGTGCAAAGTAATAAGATTCATCCCGAATAATTGTTAAAATATCCTGCTCCCAGTCCTCCAAAGGCGCATAATGCATCAGAAAAGATAGAGCATCCCGAACCGGGCTGGATGGAAACTGTGTTTTTTGCAGATTTTTCAGGTTTTGCTTTTCTTTTTGATCGGCTACATAGGCGGGCGGGTTGATGTAGTTACGCATATATGATTTTTCGACTTTGAATAGAAAGTCATCATTTTGCTGCTTCGGTTTTTCTTCACGCATTTTCGGCGGGCCATTTAAAATGCTATGCCGATCAATTAAGTTTTCCAGACTCA
>JAYTFA010000125.1:0-4932 GCA_043734765.1 Pseudobdellovibrio sp.
AATCAGCAGCAAAGACCGACAAATCCGTTTAATAATCCGTTTGCAGCTTTGTTAAACCAAGGTAATAATAAGAAATAAATAATTGAAACAATGAAGGAGTTCTAAATGGCTTTAAAAATCGGTGGAAAGAAAAAAAACGCAAAGAATAAAAGTGCGCGTCATAAGGCTAAGCGAATTACTAAGAAAAAGAGAATGATTAAAGCTAACAAAAAATAGTCTTGAAACTTAAAAATATTTATGTTGTTCGACATGCTGAAACCGACTGGAACAAAAACCAACGGTTTCAAGGTCAAACAGATATCAAACTTAATGAAACAGGTCGGGAGCAGGCACTAAAGCTACGGCCGATAATGCAACAACTGCAAATCGAATCTGTGTATTCCAGCTCTCTTTCGAGAGCCTATGAAACTGCCGAGCTCGCTACTCAAGATTTAAAATTGTCGATTCAAAAAGACGATAGACTCCGAGAGACCAATATCGGCGATGCTGAAGGGTTGACCCACGACGAGATCCTGCAAAAATTCGGCGAACACAGTCTGAGCCGATGGAGATCTTATGACGAAAGACTGCTTGATTACCATTTTGTAAATGGTGAATCAAAACGTCAGATGATGATTAGATCCCGACAGGTTTTTTTAGATATTGCACAGAATTCAAATCGCAGCACGATTGCGGTTTTTAGCCATGGCATGCTCATGCGAGCAATGACGTATACATTTGGAGAAGGTCTTCCCTGGGATTTACAGGTTTTTTCAAATGGAAGTGTTCACCACTATCTCTGGAGCGATGAAAATCCGGAAATTTTAATTTATAAAAGTAAAATCTGCTAAAAAACAGCTTCTGATCAACGACCTCGGTACCTGCGAACTTCAATCTTCAACATGACCCATGGTAGGATTATTCGCAGTACAACATTTTGCCGGGACTAAATGAAGCCGTGATCAGAGCTTTGTGTGCAGTTAAGTATCACCCTATAGATCCACAAACTAGTTTAAGTCCGAACAATAATCTAGATGTTATTATTTTTGACAGGTCAGAATTACAAATTAAAAATACGTGGAAATTCCGGCAGTTAACGCAAAGCCGCTTGTTGTGGTATCAACGCCGCCAGCTGAACCTTTAACCATTGTGATCAGCGCGGAGGCAGAAATACAATGATCTCCGCTTAAAATAAACCATCTGTAGTTTGGACCCACCTGAAGACCTGTTGTTGAAGATGAAGCTCCGCCGACTGAAGTCGAGCCCAATTGAACGAGCCCTACAATACTGAAAACTCCTTCGGTGCCCACTTTATTTTCATTGAAATTGTAAAAACCCTGGCCTCCGAAAGACGTTGTCGTTGCGGTTGCGCCGCCGGCTTTTGTGTTGCTGTAGCTCAGAATCGGTCCGATTTCGTATTTCTTAAAGTTCCACAGATAGAGCCCACTTAAGCTCATATTTTCAGTGGAAACTGCGCCCGGAGCATCGGATTTTGCACTGGAGAAATTAAAATTTAATCCAACGCCATAATCTCTTTTATAAGAAGACTTGCTGCTGCTGCTGCCCTTAGCTGCCGCACCACTACCATCGCCGGTTGTGTAGGTGTTGTTGACCTCGATCTGGCTCACATTATCAACTTCAACAATGGCTTTGTTGCCGGAGATTTTAATAACTTTGAAACTTTGGGCCTGAGCCCAGTTTCCGATTAAAAGAACGGATAATAAAAAGACTAGATTTTTCATGATGTTGCTCCCTGGTTGTTTTTTACTGATAAAATTTGGTTTGTTATTTCGGTAAAGCCATCTCCTCCGGCTGAACGGGAAATGTAGACGGGCAATGTTTTCATCTGGCCGGCAAATTTTTTGATATTGGCAACACCGAAAGTATGTCGAAGCTTGGCAAATATCGGCTCATCGTTGGGAGAGTCTCCGACAAAAATACATTTTTCGAGTACGCCGGACTCATCTAAATTGAATTCATTTTTAAAAAATCGAAAAATAGTTGTTAATTTATTGTAATCACCGAACCATCCGTTGACATGGATGGAGCTGATTTTGGCCTGAGCTCCATGCCGTTTAAAAATATTGACGATTCGCTGAATATCATTTTCGCTGAGGGGATAAACATCTTCACTGAAATCCACTGCTAAATCCATAAGTCTACAAAACTGATCACTGGAAATTGCAGCACCTTTGACTTCAGATAGGATTTCTTTTTCAATAGCATTTAGTTTAAGTCTGTTTTGAGTCATTACGCTTTCATTCGAGTAAAACCAGCGATTCATTTTTTTTACTGATTCGCCCTTATTAGCGGCATATCTGAAATAAAATCCGCCATTTTCGCCGATAACACCTTCAACGGGCCAAAAACGGGCTATCATTTCACACCAGCCGGCCGGCCGGCCCGTTATTGGGATAACTTTAAGTCCTGCGTCGTGTAGTCGCCACAATGATTGATATGCATTAGAGTAAAGCTGGCCTTCAGTCGTAAGAGTATCGTCTATATCTGTGAGTACAAACTCGATCTTAGAATTGAAATCAATTAAATTTTTCATTGTGCTTTCTGCAAATTCAGTGTTTTTTAATAGTGTAGAGGAATACATATTGTGAAGAAAGCAACATCTCGCGTAAAAGAAAATTCTGGATCAGGGACCAAGCTCGTCATCGTTGAATCACCGACTAAAGCCAAGACGATACGTAAATTTTTAGGCAGTAATTATATTGTTGAATCCTGTATGGGTCATGTCCGCGACTTACCTCAGTCGGCCAAAGATATTCCTGAAAAAGTAAAAAAAGAAAAATGGGCACAACTTGGTGTAAATGTAGATAAAAACTTTGAGCCACTTTATTGTATTCCGAAAGATAAAATCAAAGTAATAAAGAATTTGAAAGAAAAACTTTTAGAAGCTGATGAATTGTATCTCGCAACCGATGAAGACCGTGAAGGGGAAAGCATCAGCTGGCATTTGCTTGAAATTCTGAAACCTAATGTTCCGACCAAGCGGATGGTGTTTCATGAGATCACCAAAGAAGCCATTCAGAAGTCTTTAACGGAAACGCGTGAGATAGATTACAATTTAGTTAGAGCTCAGGAAGCCCGTCGCGTACTGGACCGGTTAGTGGGTTATACGATTTCGCCGCTTTTGTGGAAGAAAGTTGCTTTTGGACTTTCAGCGGGACGGGTTCAGTCGGTAGCTGTGAGAATGGTTGTGGACCGAGAAAAAGAGCGCATTCGATTTAAAAAATCGGCTTATTTCGGCTTACTGGCTGAACTTGAAAAAGCAGGACAGTCTTTTGCTTCAAAAATTTTAAGTTACAAAAGTAAAAGAATTGCCACCGGTAAAGATTTTGACGGTTTAACCGGTCAGCTTTTGGCCGGAAAAGATTTAATGATTTTAGATGAAACGGCTGCAAAAAACATATTGAGTGAAATTAAGAGCAAAGCCTGGAATGTAACCGAAGTTGAAGAAAAGCCAGTGACCCGCAGGCCCAATGCACCGTTTATAACCTCCACCCTTCAACAGGATTCGAACCGCAAATTAGGCTTGAGCTCCCGCGAAACAATGCAGGTGGCTCAAAAGCTTTATGAGCAGGGTTTCATTACCTACATGAGAACAGATTCTACAAACCTGTCGACCGAGGCCATAAATGCCGCCCGCGAATCCATACTTAAGAAATACGGTAAAGATTATTTACCTCCAGCACCCAGATCCTATGAAGGTAAAAAAGCAAAAGGCGCACAGGAAGCCCATGAAGCTATCCGACCTGCAGGAATATCATTTCAGGATCCAGATGAAACCGGTTTAACCGGAGCTCAATTTAAATTATACGAACTGATCTGGAAGCGTACGATGGCGTCACAGATGATGGATGCAAGACAGAAGCAAGTAAGTGCGAAAATTTCTGCCGGAGACGCCATGTTTTCGTCATCCGGAACTACTATTGAGTTCCCGGGCTTTTTGAGAGCTTACGTTGAAGGAAGTGATGACCCTGATGCGGATCTGGAATCGCGCGATGTGAAGTTGCCGCAACTGAAAATAAATGATTCTTTAAAATTAAATAAAATGGACCCTACATCACATGAAACCAAGCCCCCTGCTCGCTACACAGAGGCGTCGTTGGTTCAAACTATGGAAAAAGAAGGAATCGGGCGCCCTTCAACTTACGCCAGTGTTATTGGTACAATTATAGATCGTGGTTATGTAAGAAAAAATGCCAATGCTTTAATTCCCACCTTCACCGCGATGGTGGTTTCAAAACTTTTGTCACAGCATCTGACTCAATATGTGGATCTGGGATTTACGTCTCAGATGGAGCAATCGCTGGACAATATTGCGGATGGTGAACTGAACTGGGAAAGTTATCTGAAGAGTGTGTATCACGGACCAAACGGACTGCGTGCAAATGTCGAGGCTCAGCAGGATAAAATCAACCCTGAAGAGGCCCGTTCCATTAAACTTGAAGGTCTGGATAAATATGAATTTCATGTGGGCCGTTATGGTGCCTACGTAAAATCAAAACGGGACGGCGATGATGTGAGTGCTTCAATTCCCGAAATTGAAGCGCCGGCTGATATTACTTCGGAACATGTTGAAAAGCTGATTGATCAAAAATTAAAAGGTGCCGACTCTCTCGGAATCGATCCGGAAACAGGCAAGAAAATTTATGTGTTGAATGGCCGTTATGGTCCGTACGTTCAGTTAGGCGAGAGTGACGAGGAAAAAATTAAAAGGGGCTCTTTACCCCCCGGTGTAGAACCTAGCGCGGTGGATTTTAAAATGGCTCTTGAAATATTATCTATGCCGAAAACTCTGGGTGTTCACCCTGTGACCCAGAAAGAGGTGAAGGTTGGAATCGGTCGTTTCGGCCCGTTTGTACTTCACGATGGCGATTACAGATCATTACCGAAAACTGAAACTGTATTTACAATGGATATTACAAAAGCTTTGGACTT
>JAYTFA010000126.1:0-1919 GCA_043734765.1 Pseudobdellovibrio sp.
TTCGTAACCTTGGCGTGGAATGCCTCTTTCAAGCATTTTAAACCCGATCAGCTTACGTTTTAAGCCTTGCTCTTTTACTTTTAGGATTTCGGTTTTGCCGATGAAGTCTTTTACATCGGGCTTCATGGCCCAGCCGAGTGAGGCCTCATAGGGGTTTGTGGAGTCGTCGATTTCGTGGCCGTAAAGAGAGAACTTCATCTCGGTTCGCAGCGTATCGCGGGCGCCTAAGCCCACAGCTTTGGCTTTAATTGTAGGATGATTTATCAGGGCTTCCCACAGTTCAGCTGTACCTGCGGCTTCAACGAAAACTTCGCAGCCTTTTTCGCCGGTGTATCCGGTGGTTGCGATCATTATCTTATGATTTTTAAATGTGGATTTCAGAATTTGATTTCTGGCCATCTCAGAAACTTTTACGGGAGAAAAAATCTGATTGCACAGCTCCAGAGCTTCGGGGCCCTGAATTGCAATTTGCCCCCATTGAGAAGATTCATCGGTGATGTCGGCGCCTTTATTATTTTCAAGCATCCAACTAAAATCTTTATCTTTGTTCGAAGCATTCACACAAACTAAATAATCCGCATTTTTTTCAAGACAATAAATAAAAATATCATCAACTAATCCGCCGGTTTTATTCGGCAAAAGGCCGTAATGGGCCTGACCGTTCTGTAGTGTACTGACATCATTTGTAGTCAACCATTGCAGCGATTCAATGGCCTTAGGGCCTTTAACGCGAACTTCCCCCATGTGAGAAACGTCAAAAAGACCAACGTGATTTCGGGTCCATGTGTGTTCTTCTTTTAAACCCATATATTGTATCGGCATAATCCAGCCGGCAAAATCAACCATGCGCGCGTTTAGTTTAATATGCTGTTCATAAAGGGGAGTTTTATTGGAGTTTGACATGGGCAAAAATTAACACTGATTGCGAGAGTTGATCAACAAATTATTTGTCAGACGATTTCAGTTTTAAGACGTAACTCGTTGGACTTTACTTCGATATCCAGCGGCATGTCGATCCGGTCTCCCCGAGGTAAAACCTGCGGAGAAATTGTTTTGTGCATCCAGGTTAAAAATTCACGCTGGTCGCTGCGGCAAACCAATTGGCGGGTTTTCCCTTTTTCTTCCATAGAATCCCCGGTAAGGCGGGCTTTTATTGTATCTGTTTTTAACGACTTTCTTTTTCTGGCCAATAAATAACTTGTTGTTACGGTTTTATTTTTCATCGGAAGCAATTGTTCTAATTCTTTGAACCACGGAGGGGATACAACATGAACCCGGTCGTGGCACCAATCATTTTTTGAATGAGTTAACAGTGGGCAGTCAAGCTGGTGCGTACATGGAGCGTAAATCGTATAAGCGTTTTCGATGAGCATTTTTCTGGTGTTGAGTAATTTTCGTCCGTCCTGGCTGGTAGAAGGTTCGAGAATCATCAACGCTTCATATTCATCCCAGCCGGCAGGCAGAGAGTTCAGTTCGGTGATAGAATATGAAAATACCAAACAGCTGTTTTGTTTATTCGGATAGTCGGTTTTTAAATCCAGGAAATCAAAATAGTCTTTGTTTACAAGATCCTCATGCAGGTCTGAAAATGCATTCAAAGTGGATTTAGAAAGATCGAATAAAACCTGTTTTTTAATCTGAGATTTGAGCTTTGTTGCTCGGGCCAGAGCAAGGCTGGCCGTGCCCGGGCCTGCGCCCCAATCAATAAAATGAGTTAAGTTCTCAAAAAAATTTACTTCAAGACCGCGCTCAATGACTTTCTCACAACGGATATAGTTTAGAGGCAAATAATAGTGCCGGTAGGCTATTTGGCAATACTTCTGATTCCACGGCGTTTCTGCCTGTGGGTTTTGAATATAAAAATCCGACAGCTGGAGCACGGCATTGGCAATGGTCTGAAGCTTTTCGTGGGGTGAATC
>JAYTFA010000127.1:0-2738 GCA_043734765.1 Pseudobdellovibrio sp.
GCATCAAGCGATATGCAACGTTATAAAGGCCTTGAATTCGACAAACAAAGCGGTTGGTCGCTGTTTTTAGAAAAAGTGCTTCAGTAATTGCGGAGTTTATTACTTTTTTATTTTGCAGAAGCTGATTCAGCTTCCAAAGCAGCTTTAGCTGCCGCGGCTTCAGCTTCGCTGCCGATTTCTTCGCCCACAACGATGTGAGTTGAAACTTCGAAAGGTCTGTCGACTACATTTAATGTAGATTTCTTTTCGTTGTAGTCAGTTTTTTCATTGTCTAAATTACCATGATGTTCAATTTTTAACGAGGTAACTTCAACCAAACCGAAAGTTTCATTTAATTCTGCCGGTGATTTATATCTGATCGTTGCGATTTCACTTTGAATAGTAGCCTGGGCCGCAGCTTCGCTGGTTTTACAAAGGGCCTTAACTTTTGACAGATAAGTTAAAGAAGTCACTTGTGTGTCCAGAGTATTGGCCGTCTGAGATGTCACTTTTAATACTTTAATCTGATCATCTAAAACCACGATGGCAATTGCACCGCTTTTTAACTGATCATCAATGGCTTTCTTATTTCCTGGCGTTTTAATTTTTTTGATCAAGTCGGCAACTTTGCCTTCGAGTTTAGCCTGCTTAAGCGAACCGGCATAACCAGAAATCTCTTTGTCGCCGCCTAAAGAGTAAACCACTTTGGCTTCGCTGGTGATTTCGCCTAAATCTTTCAGCTCCACAAGATTAGCTGAAATTTTGCTGTTAACGACACTTGGTCTTTCAGTAGGTTTACTGCAACCGGTGAATAAAACTGCTGTGGTGGCCATTCCTAAAATAACAGACGTGATTATTAGATTTTTTTTCATATAATTCCTTTATAAAACGACTTCAAGGCCAAATGAATATGATGAATTTTCTTCGTCATACAGTTTTAAATTATTTTGATATGTTCCGGATTTAAGAAATGGTCCGCCGTTGGCGTGTGATAAACTTAAAGAGATATTATCGTTAACCGCGTAGCCGAAACTCTGCAGGCTGAAAAAGCTGTTGGTAACAACGCCGTTAACAGAGTAGCTGGAGTTAAAATCAAACATGTTAAAAAATGAATAAGTGTCATTAAATTCATAACCGAAAGTAATTCTGTTACGAATTCTGTGTGAATTATTCGGGCTGCCGGTTTTTGCGTTGGTATCATAATTAGTAAAATTCTTGTTCGCAGAAATCTGCCATCCTAGGCTCACAGCATCCATTCCCAAAGCTTTGGTATTTAAACTCAATGCGAGCGCTCCACCCACATTATAGATAAGGCCCACTTCATTTCTTGTTGCATCTTTAAGCGGTAATAGCAGAGTCATTGAGGGTCCGAGTGTGAAATACTCACTTAGAGTCCATGCTTTTTTGCCGATACCAAAAACAGGGTCGGACCAAACATTGCCGCCACCGGCAGAATCCAGGAGATCCTGATCATGATCAATAGAAGCAAAAGCACTGTATTCACCATATTTCATTTTAGGTTTAAAAGTTTGACTGAGTCCCTGGCTTCTTGAACCATCCTTTTGAGTTTGAGATTGAAGTGAATACCCCAAATCATATACAAAACCGAATTTTGCAGCGGACGCTTCTTCTTTTTTAGGAGCCGCTGTAGTGCTTGTGGCAGCCGGTGCTGTTGTCGTAGCCGTGGTCGTTGCGGCAGCCGGTGCTGTTGTCGCTACTGTTGTCGTCGTCGTTGTCTGTGCGTTTGCAGACAGACATAACATTGTCACTGGAAGTGAAATCCATAAATTCATTCTCGATAATAGGTTCATATTGGCCCTCTTTATTAAAGTCGCAATTTAGCTTTCAATTCGCGTGCCCTGTTTAAATACGATAAAATGGCTCCAATGTGTATATTAATGATACATGGGCTACAATTATTGTAATTTATTTAAGATTTTTTATTATATCTAATAGTACGGAGTCAACCCCATCGCAGGAACCGGATAGATCCAACTGTCGATCGAGTTCAAAGCTTGATAGCTCATGCCCATCACTTCTTACCGCCGATCTAAGCTTTTTATAGTAGGCCTGATAGGCCGGGTGAAGATCGCGGAACATGGACTGGTGCTCTATATCGAACATATTCATTTTTACCAGAGCTTCGAGAGCTTCTCTTTTGTTAATTCGTGTTTGAGCGGCTCCGGGGTTCACAGAACGATTCGTCAGACAGATGCTGTGATTAAAATCAGGGTTTACAGGATTCATCTCTCTTGCCGATAAAAGAGAGCCTGTGATGAACGTAATAAAGAACATAAATTTAATCATTTGAACCTCGCTGCCTGGGATCTTTCAATTTCAGTGCGAGGTTTATGGATAATATAGACGCTTTTAATCGTATATTTAAACGACACTTAACGAAACTTGTCCGTCTATTAAGGTTGCTTTGCTCTGATTTCCTTAAGATTTGTGTTCATTTGTCTCAGGCGCCCGGAAAAAGATCGCAACATTGAAGAGGCCCATAGTGGTAAATCATTAAGCATCATCTCGTAACCTTCTGCTGATATTCTCATCGCCTTAACGGGAGTTACGGCTTGTGCGCTGGCAGTTCGGGCGCCTTTATCAATAAGTGCAAATTCCCCGAAAGTTTCACCTTCCTTTAATCTGGCCACTTCAATTTTCTGACCTTTTCGGTCTTTCATAAAAATGGAAACTTCGCCGGACTCAATAATAAAGAAATGTGATTCAATGTCATGTTCGAAAAAAATGAAATCACCGGC
>JAYTFA010000128.1:0-5344 GCA_043734765.1 Pseudobdellovibrio sp.
GACATCAAGGACGGCTCTTATAAAATGTGGAGAAAAAACCGTAAACGTAATGCCGATGGCACTTATGGAGTGGATTTAAATCGCAATTATGGCTACCAATGGGGAACCGGCGGATCTTCAAGTGATACCAATAGCGAAACTTATAAAGGCACAGCACCGTTTTCTGAAGTTGAGTCCACTGCTGTTAAAAATTACGTTGAAGCCAATACCAACATCACAATTTTATTAACATTGCACAGCTTTTCAAAATTGATTCTTTATCCGTGGGGTCATAAATACAATCCCATTGAGACCGGTGCTGATCAACAGGTTCACTCGGTTATGGCCCACAAGATGGCCGAATGGAACGGTTACACTCCGGAGCAAAGCTCCGAGCTTTATATTGCCAGCGGCGACACCACCGACTGGTCTTATGGAGCTCACAAAATTATTTCTTTTACCTTTGAATTGGATCCTGCCAACAATGGCTTTGGCGGCGGCGGATTTTATCCCGGCCCCGATGTAATTCAACCGGTGTTTCAGAAAAATATCGAACCGTTTCTTTATCTGATGGATTATGCAGACAATCCTTACCGCGCGTTGAATGTGGGAATCGGACCTATAGGTCCGTAGACTAATGTAGAGTTTCTATTCCTGCGGGATCATGATTTTCAAGTTTTGAATTTTTAACGGACCCGGCTCTTGCTGTATCGCTGAACAAATCATCCGGCATAAATTTCATAATCTGTTTAGCCGCGCTATTGATCTGTGCTAATGAGGCGCTCTTGAGAGTGCTGATTTCTTCAATAAAAATAGTTTTAATTTTTTCGCGATTGGGGTCTCCCACGGGGGCCACCATATCGAGAGCCTGCTCAAAGGTTTTATGCGAATAATTAAAAAGTTTAAGTAATTCGGTTATACGTTCCAATGTGGTTTCTTTATTCTGTTTTGTAAAATAGTTGCCGCTGTTATTTTCACGTACTTTTGAAGCTGAAAAATAATCGTGGTTTCCGGTCAGTACAATGGTCAGCAGCATAGTTCGCTCCATCGCATCTGAACCCAGGAAAGTGGCAATACTTCTTATAAAATTATTGGCATAATAGCCGCCGACTTCGGTACTTAATCTTTCATTTATTTTCAGAACAATCTGATTACGGGATTTTGCAGCTTCAAGAACTTTGCGGCCGCCCGGTGTTACGTTTAAAACAGCAAAGGCCACAGCATGTAACGAATCATGTACAGACAAGTTTACATCGGCGTCGCCCGAAAAAGGAAATTTTCCGTTGGCCAGCAGATTTAAGTAGGGCATGGTGTCGACAACCCCCGCCGCCTGATCATAGCCCCACACACCATCTTTATAACCGAACTTCTGGGCCATTTTTTTTAATCTGAAATTCACGGTTTTAACATCTGGAGCCCAAACCAGATTGTCTTCGCCCTCGATTCTGTAAAAGCCGATCTCATTGGCTAGTTCCGGATTCACTTTTAATAAAGCTGTTAACTCCACATGATTATAGGCAAGGTTGCTCGCACGTTGATTTAAAACAACCAACCTTAAAGTACCGCCACCTTTAATAACGGGTAATTTAGCTGTTAATAATATTTCATATGAGCGGTGCGTAGCGCGAAGCAGTTCTTTAACTTCAGGTTTTTCCAAAGCCGATGCCAGCGAGTTTCCGACTTTTACGCCGTTGGTAGTTTCTACCACGGCGGAAATATCTAAAACTTCAGAGTAGGCTTTTGAATTTAAAACCTTTTCACTGTTAAAATAAACCTGACACTGTCTTGCAGCTGCATCCGCAGTGCCGAAGGTTATCAATTGCGAAAGGATAACTAGGAGTAAACAAAAGCTCAGTTTTTTCATAATAAAACTTATTTGCAATAAATGGCCCCACTCATATTCACTGTATTGAATCTCATCGACATGAAAATACTCAAAATCACTCAGTTTGCGGCCCGCGTATCAAAGTTAGACAGTTGTAAGTGTCTCAAAATGATTATGTTCGATTAAATCTGGCAAATTTTTTGAATAAGAAAACTCTGTGGACGTACGTAGGTTAATTATTTCTATTCTATCTATCTTATTAATCTCTTCTGCTGCAAAAGCGGAAGAGCTGTCACAGTGCCTTGGTTCCATTACAACGCACGAACATCGATTGGAAAAAGAAGAGGCCATTCGCCTTTGTTTTAACAAATTTAAAAGCGTCATCAGCCAGGAAAATTGTTTTATATATCTGGCCAAAAAAGTTCCGAGACTGGCTTCGACAAAATTAATTGAAGACATTAAATCAATTTGCTTTTATGAAACGACCTCAGCAAAAGATATCGGCTCCTGCATGAACAACACAAAAAAATTCAAAAGTTCAAGCGATCATGACGAAGCGGTATTTTACTGCTATCAGCAGTTTCAGGAAAAAATTGGTGAAAAAGAGTGTTTAAAAATTGCAGAAAAATTGATTTATCCTTTAAAAAAGAATTATCTTATTCAGCATTGTCTGAACAATAATTTTTAACTAATTTCTGACTAGGAAAAAGTTTTTTTTCGGTATCATTAGCGGAATTCCGGCCGGTACTGATTTTTTATTCATCAGGGCGGCCCAATTCAAATGGGGGTTCATCTGTCTGAAACGGGTTACGCTTCCGTCAAACCATTTCAGTATTTCACTCTTTTTTGTTTTATTCGGCAGCAGGTACTCTTTGAAATTCAGTGAATCGGCTTTTACAAGACTGTCTCCGAACAATCCGGTGGCATTTTTTTCAACCTGCAACACCGCCAGAAAACAGGCGTAAAAGTTTTTAGAAGCAAATCCCCACGAGCCCGTTACTCTTTTGGATGCAATCAGCTCTTCTATTTTTACCGATTCGCTTTTTCGCATCATTCGTTTAACGCCGCTTAAGCCGTGGTTGTAGGCCGTAATGGCCAAAGGCCATGACTTCAAGCTTGTATAGTTTTGTTTCATAATTTTAGCAGCAAGCTTTGTTGCATAAATCGGATGATTTCTTTTGTCGTAATCATTGGTTATAAAGCCATTAGGTCGCGCAACCGACGGCATAATCTGCCAAAGTCCGCTGGCGCCTACTTTAGATTGCGCAAAAACATTAAACGAACTCTCAACAAAAACTAGGCGAGTCAGCTCTACCGGTAAATTTTCTTTTTTAAAAATGTCTTCCATCTGATTTATATATTTACCTGATAAAAATAATGCTTTTCGCATGCGATCGCGCAAGCCCATCTGCAATCTGATCTTAGTCGGATCGATATTATATTTTGTCGCATAATAGGCTTTTTTGTTTTTAACTTCAGCTTCGATCATTTTACGTTTCTGAGTGTCACCGATATCGGGATTTTTATAAATGTCGGTCAGATCGATTTCGCCCAAAACAAAACTCGGATCTTCGGTTAAATGAAACACGCCTTGAGTTGTTGTGTAACGCGAATAAATGCTGATCCAGAAATTAACCCGTTTCTGGAGGTCTTGGCTCACCTTAAACCTGGAGATGTCAGGTAAAGTGGAATTCCAGCTGCTCACCAATGCGCTGGACTTAAAGCAAATTAAAAAAATGAATAAAAAAGAAGACAGGAGTAAAAATATTTTGTTCACTTCATTATTTTAGACTACTAACAAGCAACTGATCAAAAGCTTCCCGTACAATCGCCTCATCACGTGGACCATTGTATAGAAAAGTGAAGGTTAAAACACTTCCATCCCGTCTACCCGCAAAACCGGCAAGACTTACGACTCCGTCTAAGTACCCGGTTTTGGCGCGAACCCAGCCCTCGGCCTCCGTGTTTTTCATTCGCTTCTTGAGGGTTCCGTCTATGCCTGCTATCGGCAGTCCGTTTAAAAAAGTCGGATAAACCGAAAAATCTTTTTTCATGTTCATTAGAACTTTATTGAGTGAAGAGGCCGAAAATAAATTATCATGGGTCAAACCGGATGGATTCAATATCACGATCTCATCGCGGGTAATTCCGATTTTAGCCAGCTCTTCCCGAATAGATTCCACACCTTGTTTTAAACTGGCTCCGGTTTTTTGGTTTTGCGCAGCCAAACCTTTTACGAGCATTTCAGCAACAAAATTATTAGAGAATTTATTCATGTCAGCCAAAATGTTATTCAGATTTTTACTTTCATAGCTTGCAACAAGTTCTGCTGTGTCAGGAACTTTTCCGGTAACTACTTTGCCCTCAACAACGATATCACGCTGTTCTAAAAAATAACTGAGATTGGTGCCGGCCCAGATATCAGGTTCTGCTACTCCCTTATAAATTGCCTTTTCTTTATCGCCGGCCGCCACATCACCGCTCACTGTAATCAGTTTCTGTGAATTTGAAATGCTCACCACTAACTCTTTTCGAGCTTTGCCTGAAACCGTGGTGGTGTTGTTTTTTAAATCGAAATATTCGCTGTCGGGATCTACTGTTACCACAGCTTTTTGTCCGATCTTTGCGGGTTTTACAAAAATATTGACTGCATTCCAGTTAAAGCTCATTGCACCGACCGGAGAATCATAGGCTCGATCCACCCGCTTATCCTGACGGCTTTCGTCGAATCGGATTTTATCAAATAAACTATCGTCCACTACGATATTGCCCTTTACAACTTTTATCCCGGACCGTGTGAATTCATTCACCAGCTGCCATAAATTTTCGGAAACAAAACAGGGATCTCCGCCCCCTTTCAAATATAAATTTTTACCGTCGCTGTACAGTCGGGTGTAAAATTTATGGTCGATCGGTAGTTTTTTTAATATGGCAAATGAGGTCAGTATTTTACTGATCGAGGCCGGAACCTTTTTTTTATCCGGGTTCAACGAAAATACGACTTCAGAGTCGTCGAGGATTTGAAGACTTACATTGTCGGCGTTTATTTTGTATTGCTCCAGAATAGCATTGTACTTTTCAACCGAGTTTTCAGTTAGCGCATCTTTCGGTTTGAATTTCGTCATTTTAGCCTGAGCTGGACTAAAGTTTATGAGGGTCGTTAAAAGCAAGACTACCTGAATGGTTTTAAGTTTTAGAGTTTTCATTTTACCAAGTATAGCGGCAGAATACTTTTATGAAAAGAAAAGATTGGTTTATTGTAGTCTCGGTTCTGCTCACAAGTATTTTTGTGGATCAGATCAGCAAACGCTGGGCATCAGGACTTTTAACCGAACAGACTTTCGGTCTTTTTAAATTCGTATTGGTGCATAACCAAGGGGCGATGCTGGGGCTATTTTCAGACCTGCCTGCCGTGCTTCGGATTGTGACTCTTTCAACCAGTGGCATTTTTATTCTGTGCATCTACACTTTGGTTCAGTACATTATTCCCCGGAAATTATTGAGTTTAAGAATCAGTCTTTCCATTTTAGTGGGTGGGAT
>JAYTFA010000129.1:0-9701 GCA_043734765.1 Pseudobdellovibrio sp.
TTTTCGCCCGCATTAAGCTTAAACGCAACCGTAGTGCCTTTGATTTTATTAAGGGCAGCTTGTCTTTCAGACAAGGCTTTCTTCTTTTTAGATTCAGCCACTCGCTTTAAATGGTTGTATTCATTTTCTCTTTTTTCAGTCGCCTCTAAAGCTAATTTTCTCGGAAACAACAAGTTTCTTGCGAATCCTTCTGAAACACTAACTAAATCTCCAATTTTTCCTAAGTCTTTAACGTCTTTCTGTAAAATAACCTTCATATAATCCTCACTTTAATTTAAGTTGTTTTTATTTTTTTTCTTACGAGCGTTCGGAAGTCGGCCCAGTAATCTACAAATCCCACAAAAACGACAAAAGGGGCTAATTGCAAAATAATTAATACATATGTAATAATTCGAGTGAATAGTCCTAATCGATAGTGCCTAAGTAAAGACTCTATAATAGCAATTCCCTGAAAGAAAAATGCCACTGTCAGTACGATTAATAAATTTATACTGAGATACTGTAAAAATACTTGTCCGCTGCTAAACCCAGAAAACAAAGAGTTCAGCACTGCAATTCTAACGGAGCTGAATTCTGTATACAATGCTGCACACAGCGCAATCCAGATAGTTGCATCCGGAAGACGAAATTCAAGCCAACGAAGTCCAGAGGCCACTCTTTCATGCTGAATTTTGAACACTTTTATAATCTTGGCTTCAAAAGCAAAACTTAGAGCTAAAGCAGCAAGCAAGCTTGCTACAAAAATCCCAGGCAATACCTTAATAAAAAAGCCGGGCTCCTGTTGGTTATCGGGGCTCGCTTTATTCACAGCAATACGAAGTGGTTCAACCATTTCGGCCAATAAGTCTGTTGTTGTCAGGTTTTTCAAAATTAAAAAATATCCAGCCAAAGCAAATAACAACCCGCTGCTTAGCGAAATGAGGCTTGCGCCCACCCACCTTACACCGCGCGATTCAAGTTCGCTGTAGGCGCCCAAAGTCATCCAGATCGCTCCTACATAAACTGCCGTTTCTGATATTTTATAATTCGTTGTTCCCGCCACTAACATGATACCAACGATTAAAACCGCCGTTGCCCAAAACACGCTTGATTTTGTTGAAATAAAAAGCGCCCTCATAAATGGTGCTCCAAAAAAAGAAAATAGAACCGAGGCAATGGCGCTAAATATCGCCAATACCACTACATTCTTGTTTTTCTGTTTTTTCAACAAACTCATTATTTCCTACTGATTCTTTAGATTACATTTCGTCTTTGTCGTATTTTTCGCTGCGAGCTTGTGCTGCTGCTTGACGACGAAGTTGCATTTTTGCTTCTCGCTCTTTTTCACGAGCCGCGGAGTCAGACAAACCTTTTTTGAAAGCTTCTGCGTGCTTAGCCACAGGAATTCTTTCATCAAGTTTTGTGTGCATAAATCGCAATACTTTATCGTTAATTCGCATTGTGCGCTCTAATTCCATAATTGCTTGAGGACCAGCTTCAAACATCGTGTGGAAATACAAAGCTTTTCTTAGCTTACCGATTGGTGTTGCTAAGTTTCTTTTGCCCCAAGTCTCTAACGTGTGGGTAGAGCCCTTAAAACTAGTAATTGTTGTTTTGTTTTTTTTGAAAAGCTCTTTTTGCTCTTCTACTGTTGCGTCTGGGTGTACAAGGATAACAGCCTCGTACGGACGCTTAAGTTCTGCCTTAAGTTCCATAATATTCCTCTCGGTTAAAGCCCCTCCAATTATTGGGGGAGCAAGGATGACTTTTTGTGATTTAAAGGTCTAACACCTAAGCCACCAGTGGACAAGCCCAGAATCAAAGGCGTATTATATTTTTCTATGAGATTCGAACTCGAGATTCTTGATGGAACCAATAAAGGAAAGCGAATAATGCTTCGCAATGGTTTAATGCTTGGCAAAGAGCTGGGCGGCCTTTCTTTTAACGATACAGAAATGTTCGGGTCTCATGCGGTTATCAGTTATGGTTTTAAAAAGTCTTGGAATATCGAGTGCTTAGCTCCGGCTAAAATGCGACTGGGTCTCGAAGAGGTCACTCGAGCAACGCTTATTTTGGGATTGATCTTTCACTTGGGGCAAACTGGATTTAAGGTTGTTGAGCGGGTTCCGAGAAAGCTGGGACCTTGGAATGAAGAGCTTAAATCCTGGCTTGAAAACTTCCCAGCGAGGCAAACTTCCACTGAAATTTTTTTCTTTTTGCGCCCGGTGCGACTGAGCTTCATCCAGGGGCCGCAGTATGAAGATGTCTACACGCTAAGTTACGGCCCGCGCGAACTCGGATATAACAGCTTGGATCTCAATATCAAAGACCCCTCTACTCCCCCACGGGTTGCCAAGTTTTTTCAAATCGGAGATCAATCTTATATAGAAAGTCTTTGTGGCGACCGGGCCACTATAAACGGCTCCACCTTTGATCAACACGTGATTTCTGCAGGAGATATTTTGAGAGTTGCTTCAAGCGTAATAGAATTGAGTGTTTTAGTATGACAATAGAATCCACATTTATTGAAAAAAGGACCGGAACTTTTGCGGCTATAGACGGCACGCCCATTTATTACGAAGTGCGTGGAAAAGGCGAGCCTATAATTTTTATTTATGGAATCGGCTGCCTGATGAATCACTGGCACAATCAGGTCGAATATTTCTCAAAAACCCATCAGGTTATTTTATTTGATATCCGTGGACATCATAAAAGCGTGCCCGTAAGCAATACTAATAATTTTACTTTTGAGCACTTGGCTTTTGATATAAAAAGTTTACTGAGCCATCTGGAAATTGAAAAGGCGCACTTTGTTGGCCACAGCTTCGGAGTACCTTATTTAATCAGAACTTATGAACAGTTTCCGGAAATATTTATTTCCTTAACTTTCATCAATGGCTTTGCGAGAAATCCTCTGAAAAAACTTTTTGGTTTGGATTTTGTTGAACCACTTTTTCGCTTTCTTCGCGAGCAGCATAGGAAATCACCTGATTTGTGGAACGCTCTCTGGCGCGGCATGATCGATAATCCGATTGCATTTCAATTGGCGGCGCTAGCTGGCGGTTTTAACATCAAACTCACCCACTTCAAAGACATTGAAATGTATGGCCGTGGTATTTCCCGAATAGAGCTGGTGTACTTTTTTGAATTATTTGAACGTCTGCTGCGCTTTGACGGCGTAAGTGTTTTACCGAATATTCATGCTCCAACGCTGATTATTGCCGGCGATCGCGATATGCTTACTCCGACCTCGTACCAACGAGAGATGCATGACTTAATTCACGGCTCAGAGTTTTTATTGATACCGTATGGTTCGCATTGTTCTCAGCTTGATTTCCCTGACTACGTAAATTTAAAGTTGGCCGATTTTTTAAATAACAATCGTATCAAATAAAAAGACCGCTAATTTCCAGCGGTCTTTTTATTCTCAATTTGGCAATCAATACTTATCTGAATGCCACTTTCGAAACTTTCCATCCTGTTTTTTCAACGGATGCATCTGACTTAAAGACCAACTTAACATAACCCCCGGTTATCACAGCTGAAAACGAATCGTCGTTGTTGCCGCTGATTGTTTGTACTACGGCTCCGGTAGCATCGATTAACTGAAGAGTGTCATAGTTAGCTTCGGTGTCAAATTTTTCAAAGTAAAGAGCGAACTCTTTTACGCCGTCAAATCTCAACTCAAAAACCTCATTTGTGTTTTTTAAATATGGGCTAGCAGAAACTACTGCTGTATCTAGTACTTTTCCCTGCCAGTTAGCAGGATCGTTCAGATCTGGCTCAGGAGACTTATTTGTTAATGCATAAAATGCGTTAATAAGTCCGCCGGTTTTAGTTTTTCCTTTTAAACCCGGAATCGGGCGTGCCGTTTGGAGCAATCGTTGTTTCAATTCGATCGCTGTCAAGTTGGGTTCATTAGACCAAACCAAGGCTGCCACTCCGGCAACATGAGGTGTGGCCATAGAGGTGCCAGACCAAGAATCATAGGCTCCGCCAGTTGATGAGTAGATATTTACTCCAGGGGCACCTAAGTGAACCGAGCGCTTACCATAGTTCGAAAACCCTGCTGTTGCACCTTGGTTATCGATTGCTGCAACCGAAATGATGTTTGGAACATCATATGAAGCCGGATATGATGGATTGCTGTCGTTATTGCTGGAGTCATTTCCCGCAGCCGCGATGAAGATCGCGCCTGCTTCGTTAGATCGTTTGATAGCATCAAATAAAGTTTGTGAGAATCCGCCGCCGCCCCAAGAGTTACTCATTACTTTCGCGCCCATTTTTGTAGCGTAGTCGATTGCTTTTAAAGCATTCTCAAGAGTTCCAGATCCGTTTGCATCTAAAAATTTTACGGCCATAATTCTTACATCCCAGTTAACACCAACGATGCCTTTGCCGTCATTTCCTTTCGCTCCGATTGTTCCTGAAACATGTGATCCGTGTCCTTGATCGTCCATTGCGTTGCCGGTTCCGGTAATTGCATTGAAACCGTGAATGTCATCAATAACGCCATTGTTATCATCATCAACGCCGGCTTTTCCGTTTAACTCAGCTTGATTGGTCCATAAGTTGTCTTTTAAATCAGGATGATTAAAATCAACGCCTGTATCAATAACAGCTACAACCATTTTGTCAGAACCGGTAGTGATATCCCAAGCCTGCTCTATACCGATATCAACGCCGGCAACTCCCACTTTTCCAGCAGAATCTTTTTGACCGCTGTTTTTTAATCCCCAAAGTTGACCCATCATCGGATCGTTTGATACGCGATTTGCTTTATAAATGTAGTTGGGCTCTGCAACATCTACTAATGAGTTTTGGGCTAACGTTTTTACTGCTGAGTAAGAAGTCTCAAACACCGGTCGCTTAACAACGACAATATTCTGAGACGGAATGTAAGACTTAACATATGCGCCCAAAGATGTTGAAAGCGCAGATGTGCTCATTTCCATCATATTTGGCTTAAGGCGAACTACATATTCTCCCGGAACTGCTTCGACCTGTTGAATGTTTGCATTAGCAGTTATTGATAGTGCCAGAGTGGCAATTGCAAAAAACCTTTGAACTCTTCCGTTGAGCATCATAGAAAATCTCCTTCCGTGAGATATAGCTATTTATTATTTTCAAAATCGTATCAATGTGAGGTCCGGTCGAGCAGTGCTTTTTTGGGTTCCACTTTGAAACTAGACCAACGTCTGGGCTGACTTTTTTCTGCCGCGCTCAATAAAAGGCCTCTCTACATATATATAGAGAGGAATTGAAAATAAGAATGTCAACGCGAAGGCCAACAGGAAGATCAACGCACCCTGAAAAAAGCTTATTGAAATAATCTCATTTATGTTTGTCGTGCCAAAAACCAGAACGGCGGCGACCGCTATAAATGGAAAATGAAATAAATATATCGGAAATGACAGCTTTGAAATAGGACGCCAGAACTTCCAGCTAAAAAAATGTGTTAGGTATTTAAATATTCCGCCGCCATACCAGCAGCTCAAAATTAATAGCAGTATTCCGAGCGCAAACATCTGCCTACTCAGAATGAGGGCCCAAAAATTTTGGGTCGCGGAAAACGGCTGATAAAACCAAGAAGACGGGTTGTACATAGGAAGTGTCATAGGAGTTATTATTAACAGAGCCGACAATAAAAAAGCGAGGGCGTTCAAAAGTTTATTTTTAAATAATTCAGAAAGCTTTTCAGAATAAAAAACCCGAACGTAAGCCAACAAAAACCCTGCAACGTAAGGCCCGTATCGAGCGATGTTTGATTCATAAAAAAACTGGCCCATTTGAGTTGAAAACTCACCTCTGTCCTGCGCTAAGAATAGATCTGTTATTGGGCGATTGTAGAGGGCGCTATTGTTTAAGAGTACAGCGGCACAGGCCGCCACCGAAGAGAAAAATACTCCGGCAAGCGCAATGCCGCGAAACTTTAATTTTTGGAGTATTAAAAAAAGCATGGGTGTTAAAATAAAATATTGAACTTCCACCGTTAAAAACCAACCAACCGGTATAATTGTTCGTTCGCCCGGGATAATATTATTTAGAAAAACTAGATTGCTTAAAAAATATTTTCCGAAATAGCTCCACTGACCGATGGTATAGAGAATAAGGGCAACCAAAAACAACGGATAAATTCTTAATATTTTCTTTTTAATAAAAGCGAAGGCCGAGGCTACATTATAGTTTTCAATGTTTTTGAAAAACGGAATACCAATGACCAAAGCGCTCAATAGAAAAAAGGCATCCACGCCTTTTTCGCCATGCCACAAAGGCTGCAGCAGGGTGGGCATATTTAATATGTATTCAGTGGCTTTTTCGTGATTGTAAATCTGAATAATTCCAACGGTGACATGAAAAGCAATTATACTTAGAACAGAAATCGCACGGATCGCGTCGATTACAGGATCCTGTTTTTCATTTTTTTCAAAAATTTCTTTAAAATATTTTTTTGTGTTCAAGCCTTAGATATTGAACTTCATACCCTCGGGACTCAATAAAAAAATACTGGTCCCTTTTTTGAACTTAAAACAGGTTTTAAGCTTTCTTTTTTACAGATTCGTTTTCGATAAAATTAAATTCAAGCTGCTGCGGCAGGCTCACAATTTTAAAAGGGTTTTCCTTAACTATTTTCTTTTCTGAAGGAGTCTGAACGCTTACTCCGGTTGACTGTTTTATCAGATACTTAATAAAGGCCTCTTTGGCAAAATCAGAACCTTTTGCGTTAAAACCTATATCTTTCATCAATTGCCCGACTTTTTTCATATAACCTCTTCCATATCTAGCTCTCTTTATCGTCAGCTAGGCGGTTGATATTTAGATGAAAGTCTAGTTGTTGCTGTCAGAGATGGGTTTACTCAAGATGTCGTCTGATATTGAGACAGGTTGGTCTAGTCTGGCGGTTACTGATGCTGTATTGCGCATTTCTGGGGCGGCCATGCGTTTTCGTTATGGGTATCTGCGTTGAGCTTTAGAGATCAACGCGTTTCAGAATATAAGATCCAATTAAATTAGTGGTTCCATGAGGCAAGCTCTCATAATAGTTTCCTGCTAATTTGTTTGAATTTTTAAGTTTATAAAAATGAAAAAACCTATCTCTTGTGTCGTCGATTACAATTCCTAATAACCCATTAATATTTTTACCTAAAGATTCTCCGTCAAAAATTCTTACGGATTTGTTGGCATCTTCGCGGTAAAAGCCCAGCTCTCCAATAACTCTGTTTATTCCCGAGCGATTCACAACATCAATTTTAATAGAGAGTGATCCAAAATATTTATTGTTAATGTCCAGAACGCTGCCTTTGTAGGTTCCTTTAAAACTCTCAAAGTCGATGGCTTCTACATCCTGCGATTCGCCTAAGTATGTTGTTATATTTTTAATGTGAACTTTTTTCAGCAAGTCCATAGTTTGTCTGTCGCCCGAGGCGTTCTCCAGCATCCACTCATATGATTTATATTTTTTTATATCCAAATTAGACCATTTTTTTTGTTCCGGTTTTTTAACCTTAATTTCAGGTTCTGCTGGCGCTTTGGTAATTACCGGTTGAGGCTTTTCTATTACCACAGTCGTAGGTGATTGCTGGGCGTTTTTCAATATTGCATCTTTATTTTGTATTCTTAGACCTAGATCGGTTAAAAACACATGTAAAATTTGGGCCAGCAACTCGTCCGTTTTTTTTGTTTCTGCCTGATCAGTGATGTTTTGCAACTTAGCCTTAACATTTTCCAATTCAGCTTTTGCAAAATTGAGCTCTTCCGTGGCTTTGATAAAACTCTTGTATTCAGAGGTTTCACGAAAAGTTTTTTCTCCATAGTTGCTGCCAAAAACAAACGCTGCAACGAGGGCAGAAATTCCGATAAATATTTTAGTAAAATCTTTCACTAAGCGCCGCCTCCGCCGGACAATTCGTCCTGGTGATTAATTGTTCCTCTTAAAAATTCTCTGTTCATTTTGGCAATATTGATAAGTGAGATATCTTTAGGGCAGGCGGCCGAACAAGATCCGGTGCTGGTGCAGGCGCCGAAACTCTCGGCATCCATTTGAGCTACCATATCCAGCGCCCGTTGTTCGCGTTCAATTTTTCCCTGCGGTAACAGCGCAAGGTGTGTAATTTTAGCGCTGGTAAAAAGCGCGGCCGAAGCATTTTTGCATGAAGCCACACAAGCACCGCAACCAATGCAGGCTGCGGATAAAAATGCCTCATCTGCATCCGGTTTTGATATCGGTAAGTTATTTGCATCCTGCGCACTTCCCGTATTAACGGAAATATAGCCGCCGGCTTTGATAATTCGATCAAAGGCCGATCTGTCGCACATAAGATCTTTCACTATCGGAAAGGCTTTTGCTCTCCATGGCTCTAAAACCAGCTCTTCGCCGTTTTTAAAATGGCGCATATGAAGCTGACAAACCGTAGTGCCTTTTTCCGGCCCGTGAGCATTGCCATTAATCATAAATCCGCAGCTTCCGCAAATTCCTTCGCGACAGTCGTGATCAAAAACAATCGGGTTTCCGCCTTTTTTTATAAGCCCCTCGTTGACGGTATCAAGCATTTCAAGAAAAGAGGCGTCAGGAGAAACGTCTTTAGCCTCGTAGGTTTCAAAGCCACCCTCGGATTGAGCCGTTTTTTGACGCCAAACTTTTAAATTTAAATTGATGTTTTGTTTTTTTTCCATCTGTCTGACCTCTATTTATACGATCTTGTTGCAAGTTTTACGTTTTCAAATTTCAACTCTTCGATATGACGGGTTTGTGGTTTATCAGGGGAGCCGTTCCACTCCCAAGCCGCCGTATGACAAAACTTTTCATCATCACGCTTGGCTTCGCCGTCGATCTGATGCTCCTCTCGGAAATGACCTCCGCAAGATTCTTCTCTTGTTAGGGCGTCTCGACACATCAGCTCGCCGAGTTCAATAAAGTCCGCAACGCGCCCGGCTTTTTCAAGCTCGGTGTTAAGCTCATTTGCTGCGCCTGGAATTTTAACTTCGTTCCAGAACGTTTTTCGAAGCGCTGCAATTTTTTCAATTGCCTCGGTCAGGCCTTGCTTGCTTCGAGACATGCCGCAGTTTTCCCACATGAGGTGCCCAAGCTCTTTGTGAAGGCTATCGACTGTGCGAGAGCCTTGAACTTTCATCATTTTTTCTATTTCGCTTTTTACACTGTTTTGTGCTGAAGCAAAGGCGTCACCGCTGGGCTTAACTTCATCTAACTTTGTGTTCGCTATATAGTCGCCGATTGTATATGGAAGTACAAAATAACCATCAGCAAGACCCTGCATAAGCGCCGATGCGCCCAGGCGATTAGCGCCGTGATCTGAAAAATTAGCTTCTCCTGCAACAAATAATCCCGGAATGGTGCTCATCAAATTATAATCAACCCAAAGTCCTCCCATAGTATAATGAGGTGCGGGATAAATTTTCATCGGTGTTTTATACGGATTTTCGCCAGTGATTTTTTCGTACATCTGAAATAGATTTCCGTATCTTTCTGCAATTTTTTCTTCACCAAGACGCTTGATGCTGTCTTTAAAGTCGAGAAAAACCGCCTTTTCACCTTGGGCGCTATAGCCTTGATCCACAAGAAACTTGGCCTGTCGCGAAGCCACATCTCGTGGCGCTAAATTGCCGAAGCTGGGATAGATTCGCTCAAGATAATAATCTCTTTCTGTTTCGGGAATATCCTGCGGTTTTCTGAGGTCTCCTTTTTTAGCCGAAACCCAAACGCG
>JAYTFA010000130.1:0-3447 GCA_043734765.1 Pseudobdellovibrio sp.
GTTAAAAAGACAACTTGCAGGTAAGTTAATCGAGCAGCTGGCGAATTGATTTGATCCCGAAAGAACACCGTTATTACAAGTTCGCATTTCAAAAATACATTCAGCACCCAGATCAACAGAAGAGCCGGGATAAGCCTCAATTGAAATTCCGTGGGCTATGGTTTGGCCGTTAAAAAGACAACTGGCAGGAGTATTAACTGCACAAGTACCGTAATTGTAAGAGCCACTTAAAAATCCGATATTACAGCTTCGAACTTCAGAAATACAAGCGGACCCATAGGGCACAGAAGAGTTTTGATAGGCTGTAACCGAGCTGCCGGTTAACAGAGTAGAACCATTAAATGTACACTCGCTTACCACCTGCGTTTGTACAGCGAAAGCGGCATTGGCAGAGAACCTGGTATCAGCAGTAGCCGCCAGGGGCGCATCATTGCTTCCTGGCTGGCATGAAAGTATCAACGAGGTGGAAAATAAAAATAACAGTGTTCGTTGGAAAAGCATAAACGCTCCTTGTTTATATAGGTTCATACTAATTTAAAAAATGAATTCTGTAGAGAGGAATTATTTTTAGCGTACCCGATTAAAACAATAAAAATAAATGTTACTTTTTATGTCCAAAACTTTTACAATAAATTGAAATATGAAGAACAGGTGATAAAACAATGAAAATTTCCCGGATATTAGAACAGCATATCTCAGCCATTGATCCCATGGGGCTTGCTAACAACTTAGGTGATTCGTACCTTTGTCTGCACAATCCGATTTTCCGTAATATCCGCAGAGCTACAATTAAGTATAATTATAAATACTCTAATCAACAAAATGACGACTATCAGGCGTTGCCGCTGAGCCAGTTAGCCACAATTTTATCAACAAAAGTTATTCCCTATCTGGACAACGTTTCCGTATTGAAGCAGGTTGAGAAACAAATGCCGGGTGGGGCAGTCTGGGATGATGTAAGTGATAATCTGCGCAAAAATTTTTTATTTCATGAGTCTTGCCATGCAGTCGCCAGAGTAATGTCTCATGAAATCAAAAATGAGGATAAAATTCTGAATATGTTAATTGAGGAATCCTTTGCAAACACATGTGAACTTCTGGCCGTTGTGAAGGCGGGCGAGTCCAGCCACAGAGTTTTTTATGAATGGAATTCGTACACGGCCCTGTTTGAGGCTAAAACCAATTTAAAAAAAGCGGAAGAGGAGCTCGGCAGAGAGATTCTCTTTAAAATTATTTTTTTCGGATATTTACATTCAAATTATTTATTTGATCACGTTGATGAAAGACAGCTGGCTCGAATTTTAAAAATAATAACTCAGCAGGTGATTTCGCCTAAGCAAATTAAAACAATCAAAGCCCTTTTGAAAATCTGCTTTACACTGGATCCTCGATTTAAAGAAGTTACAACCAGATTTTACATGCGATTAAATGATGTAAATATCAGTAACGAGAAGTTTAAAAACTTCAGCTATTTCGAAAATTTCGAGCAAAATTCCAACTACCGTTCTTATGTAGATAATCTGATTCTGGTTGTTACGGCTGAGTAAGCGTGCCATGATTCGGGTATGTTAATCACAAATATATTTATAGGCTTAGCGGCGGCTTTACATATTTACTTTCTGGTTCTTGAAATGTTTTTATGGACGAAGCCATTCGGATTAAAGACCTTCGCAATGACAGCGGAAAAGGCCGGGCAAACTTCCGTGCTGGCGGCCAACCAAGGGCTCTATAACGGGTTTTTGGCGGCAGGACTTATCTGGTGCCTAGTTCATCCGGATGCAGGCTTTTCGAGACAATTGGCTTTCTTTTTCTTGAGCTGTGTACTGGCTGCAGCTCTCTACGGAGCTTATTCCGTAAATCGTAAAATTTTATTCATTCAAGGTGGCCCTGCAATTATTGCGCTGGTATTAATTTTACTAGCCAAATAAAGCTCATTAATGATACCTAAGCTCATTAATTAAGAGGTTATTTATGCAGGACAATATTCCCCCACAGGCCAAAAATTCGTTTCGTATTATTCTTGAGTTAAATCGTGCTGAAAAAAGACTAGATAGTGTTTTGCTGCAGGCCCTTAGAGAACAAGATGCCAATATTAATTTAAAGAATATTTCACGGGTTGCCTTTAAAGATCTTTTTAAAAATGGTAAAGTCATGATTAAAGGCCAGAATGCGAAGACCTCTTCTGCATTGGCTAAAGGCACAACCTACGTCGATATATTGGGGTTTTAATTCATGATCAGTACAAGTAATATCAGTCTCAGATTCGGTGGAAGAAAACTTTTTGACGATGTGAATGTAAAGTTTACGCCGGGTAACTGCTATGGGCTGATCGGTGCGAACGGCGCCGGTAAGTCGACGTTTTTAAAAATCCTTGCTAAAGAAATTCCGCCTACATCTGGCGAAGTGATTTTGGGAGCAGGTCAGCGTTTATCCGTTTTGAAACAGGACCATTATGCTTATGATAATGTTCAGGTTCTGAAAACGGTTTTAATGGGTAATGAAAAACTGTTTAGGATCATGGAAGAAAAAGAAGCACTTTATGCAAATCCTAATTTTTCGGATGCAGACGGTGAAAGAGCTTCTGAGCTTGAAATGAAGTTTGCAGAACTCAATGGCTGGGAGGCAGAAGCCGAAGCCGGGACCATGCTTGCGGGGCTGGGCATTGACGAAAGTATGCAAGTAAAAGAAATGAAAGAGCTGAGCGCGGGGGAGAAAGTTAAGGTTCTGTTGGCGCAGGCCCTTTTCGGTCAACCGGAAATTCTTTTGCTGGATGAGCCAACGAATCACCTGGATATCTATGCTATTCAGTGGCTGGAAGAATTTTTATTTAACTTTAAAAACACGGTTATCGTGGTTTCACATGATCGTTATTTTTTAAACAAGGTATGCACGCATATTGCCGACATAGATTATTCTAAAGTTACAACTTACACCGGTAACTACGATTTTTGGCAGCAAGCAAGTGAACTGAGTCAGAGATTGCTGTCCGATCAAAATAAGAAAAGCGCCGACAAAGCTGAAGACCTTAAAAGCTTTATTCAGAGATTCAGCGCTAATGCTTCAAAGTCGAAGCAAGCTTCTTCGCGCCAGAAACAACTGGAGAAATTGACTTTTGTTGATATGCCCACGTCTTCAAGACGGAAGCCCTTCATCGGCTTTGAATCTCTTCGTGAAGCGGGCCAGGATATATTAACCGTGAATAATATTTCGCATTCGGTTAATGGCGAAATGGTTCTGAAGAACATCAGCTTTACTTTAAAAAAAGGCGATAAAGTTATTTTACTTGGCCGCAATGACTTATCAAAAACAGTCTTACTGGATATCCTTGCAGAAAAAATTAAACCGGATTCGGGTTCATTCAGCTGGGGAATTACGACCACTAAGAGCTACTTACCTACGGACAACTCTGAATTTTTCAATCATGAGCCTATTTCATTGGTTAACTGG
>JAYTFA010000131.1:0-3419 GCA_043734765.1 Pseudobdellovibrio sp.
AGCTGCCACGTACTGCTGACTGAAATAAGCCGCATAATTTTCTACATCGCGGAAATTCCACATACGCTGCATTTCCTGATCTACTGCCTGTGGGATACGTTGATAAAGCGAACGACGGGCCTGATCGTAAGCTCTTTCTTTTTGTGAACCCGATGGAGCGGCTACATATTTTTGATCCATCTGCATTGCCAAGTCATTGATCTGGCGCCAGTCATTTGAAAATCTTAAAACATAATCCTGCAATGCCTGATTAAAAGCCTGATAACTCACATCCCTAACCTGACGGTACATATTTTCAAGAGCTGATCCGCTTGGAGCGGCTACATATTTCTGATTGACCTGATCTGCAAAATCTTCAATTTGCTGCCAGTACATGCCTTGAAATGCATAAGCATTTATAGATGAAACCGCTCTTTGTATGGCTTGATCTCTTTGCAAGCGGTATTGGTTTTCTTCCCAGGAACCCGATGGGGCTGCGGCATATCGCTGCTGCATATTGATGGCGTTGCCTTCTTCATAATAAAATTGATTGATCCCCTGTGATTGCGACCATGCGCTGAGTGAAATCAACATACTGATTAAAAATCCGGCAGCGAGTGTGCTTAAGTGTTTCATGTTCCTCCAAAAAGTTTAAAATAATGTAAAAATGACACCATTTTTTGTTAATAACATTCGTAATGAAAATTTTGTGCCAAATAATTTTTTCTATTTTGCACCGGTTAATTTCATCTTTCTTCTATGAATTTTTGTCGGCGCATAAATAAACCGCCGAAATATTTTTCTGAACCGCCTGATTAGTGGCCTCTAACTTGCTCTGGTTAACGATGTTCAAAAAAATAATTAATAGATTGGGATAATTTTCCAGTTAACAGAACTCACAGGAGGAATTTGTGGACGTTGAATCAAATGAAGCATCTAAGACAACTCAAAAAACTAACATAACCGGATCGATGGCCAATGAAAAAGTTCTGCTCCGTCAGGCTATCGACGAATTTGCAGAGGCTTTTCAGTCTAAAAATTTGGAAAGAATACTGGCCCTTTATGCGCCGGATATTTTAGCTTATGATCTTATGCCTCCGCTGCAGCACAAAGGAATCGACGCCTGGAGAAAACTCTGGCAATCCAGCTTGCCGATGATGGATGGAGATATTAAATCCGAAGTTCGCGACCTCACTATTGAGGTTAATCAGGATTTGGCTTTTTGTTACGGCTTAAGCCATTTCAGCCTAACGGGTGGCAAACAGAATGTGGATACCTGGATGCGTTGGACCGCCGGCTTTAAAAAAATAAACGATAAATGGCTGGTAACCCATGAGCATACATCGTATCCAACGGATATGCAGAGCGGAAAAGCACTTATGAATCTTAAACCTGAAGATACTGTTACTCATTAATCCTTCAAGGAAAAAAATTATGAGCCATTGATTTTTAGGCTCGAACACCTCAATGTATATTCATGAGAATCCGGCAAATGGGCTTTTCGTCAAAACTAAAAGCCCATAAAAATATTTTAACTCTCGAAACCCTGAAATTCATTGTTGAATATCTGGTTGACGGTAATGCTCATCAGGCGGCACTGCGCTCCGGTATTCCTGAAACCTATGCCGCACGTTACGGGCACTGGCTCAAAAAACATCCCAAAGTTATCGCGGCCATCGAAAATGAGCTCGATAAAAATGATCTGCGTAAACTGAATAAAGCCATTGCTGAAATCAATTCGCAGATGGCGATTTGCAAAAATATCCTGGGCCTGGATGAGTTGGGGCTCGATGACTAAAATATATATTGATGCCGATGGCTGCCCCGTTAAAGACGAAGTTTACAAAGTGGCGGAACGCTACCAAATATCGGTTATCCTCGTTGCCAACAAGGCTATTAATCTGCCGCTGAATCCTCTTTTAAAAATGATTGTTGTATCCGGAAGTTTCGATGCGGCCGATGATTGGATAGTTGAAAATTCTCTGGCCCACGATATTGTGGTCACCACCGATATTTTACTGGCCGACAGATGTGTAAAAAAATCGGTGCGAACTTTAAGCCCAAAGGGCGAGGAATTTACCGAAGATAATGTGGGTTCTGCCGTAGCAAACCGGGAACTTATGCAAAATCTCCGACATATGGGTGAAATGCGCGGCGGGCCGGCGCCTATGGATAAAAAAGCCCGCTCACAGTTTTTATCCAAACTTGACCAGATCATTCAATCGCTTAAACGCCAAAAAGCCATATAGGAAAAAAAATGTTGCAGGATAAAATTCTCAAAAAACCATTACTCCGGGGTTACTTGCATCAAGAGGCTTTTTTTTTCACACTGGGGGCCAGCGCTCTCCTGGTTGCGAAGGCTTCAAATCAAATTGCGCTTGCAGCCAGCCTTATTTATTCATGCGGGCTCCTCTTGCTGTTCGGGATAAGCGCTTTGTATCACCGGCCACATTGGGATCCGAAACCCCGGGCCCTTTTAAAAAGATTGGATCACTCGGCCATTTTTATTCTGATCGCCAGCACCTTTACGCCGATTTGCCTACTGGCTCTGTCTGAAAAAGATGGAAACCAACTGCTCTTGGTTGTTGGAATTGCGGCGTTAGCGGGAATTCTGCAATCCATTTTCTGGGTTAAAGCTCCAAAAATAGTGACGGCTATTTTTTATGTGATTGTGGGTTGGCTGGCCCTTCCCTATTTGAGTGAACTGCAGGTATCGCTTGGCACCGCAAAAGTTTTACTGATCTTGGCCGGTGGAATTTTTTATACCATTGGAGCCGTTTTTTATGCCTTAAAGAAACCTAATTTGATACAAAATGTTTTCGGATACCATGAACTTTTTCATTTATTTGTAATTATCGGAGCCGCACTTCATTTTGTCGTCATTTACCAACTGATTCATTAAGGTAATGAAAACTTTTTAACTTCTGTGGAAAACGACTGTGCTCCGCAGTTGATCTCTAAATTTCCATCCTGAATTAAAGCTGACCAGCGATTATTTTTTTCCAGAAGTGCTTCAAGACTCTTTAAAAAATTGGGATCAAAAGCATAGATCTGAATTTCGCGCGCGCGGTGTACATCATTTATTTTAATGTCGTTCATTAAGACTTCAGGGCTTTTATAAGTATACACGATTACCTGGCGTGCCGTTTTTGTGGCTTTGTGAAGTTTTCTTGCTGAAGGATTTCCGATCTCAATCCAAACATCTACGGTTCCGTGTACACCCAGGGATTGCAGTGCAGGGCCTTCGGGATCGCTGAGTCCACCGGGATTAAACTGAAGTCCCGCTCGATAGCTCAACGCATAAGCGAGAACCCGACTCAATAAATAGGGGGCGATTTCAGATTGATGCTGAGAGATTCTGAAGTCCAGCGTCTCGTAAACGCCACGATCGATATCAGATAACTCAATACTAAAACGATAAAGCATTAAGAACTCCCATT
>JAYTFA010000132.1:0-12321 GCA_043734765.1 Pseudobdellovibrio sp.
GCACGAGATTTAACATTCATTTTTTTATAAATGTTCGTTAAGTGAAACTTAACAGTTTTTTCAGTTACGAATAGTTGGTTAGCAACTTCCTTGTTAGAAAGTCCCTTTGAAACTAGTTCTGCAACCTCAGATTCACGATTCGAAAGTCCTTTTTGTATTAATACGTCTCTGAGCATCCTTGCTCCTCCTGCTAATTGTTTTTTGTTTATCTTTTTAGTGTTCGCTTGAAACAGATCCAGACAATCCTTAGTCTTAATGTTTGCTTCGAGCGGAACAACAACAACCTGTCTCTAAGTCTGACAACACTTTCATCAGAACGCAATACCTTTGACCTTATTTATTTTTAAAACTAGACCGATTTTCACCATTACAGAAAATCATTCATATCGTACAGCTTTGTTTTAACCTTTATTCCAATTCCTTTGTCTAAGTATTCTCCGGCTTTTCTGCGTATTTTTTCTTCAAATAATCGAAAACTTCCCTCTTAGTCCGGTAGCTCTTCTTAAACTGACCAATTCGAATAAGCTTTAATTCTTCAGATATATGCCTATTAGGTATTAAGTCTAATAGCTCCCTTGTCGTGACTAAAGGCTCACAGTTCAATTTTAAAATATTTCTTATACGTTGGTCCACATTGTCCGAAATAATCCCGCTCTTCACAAGATTTGCCAACTGCTGCGCATAGAGGGGATTTTTCTCTACTTCATAAGCCAGTTCTTCCACGCTTAAATTATCCGAACTCTTTACCAGAAACTGAATGGAATTGTATTCAGCCAGCTCCAGATTGGACACCCGCAAACGCCTCTTGAATATCTCCGTAAAATCGCGGCTTGGCTCGAGAAGATAAATCATTAAAAAAATATTTGTGGCCGCATCCGGAATGGTTTTTATGTTGATTTCCCTGATCTCAAATATTTCTTCCAAAACAGCTAAAAATAAATCTTCACGTAATGCAAAATTCCACGTACCGACCTCATTAATTTTTTTCAGCTCAGACCAGATTCTTTCGCCACTGACCTGCCCTGTCTTCGATATGTACTTAGCCGCGGCCTCTTTTGTTTTCGATTCAATTTCGAATTTCAGCTGCGCCGAAAAACGAACAAGACGGATTATCCGAAGATAATCTTCGGAGAACCTGATATCAGGATTACCGACGCAAACCAGTTTTTTTGCGGCCAAATCAAAAAGACCGCCGCGATAATCAACGATAATATCCCTGACATCATCCCAAAACAGAGAGTTTATCGTAAAATCTCTTCGCTCTGAGTCTTTGACCGGAGTTGCAGAGCTCACGTGCGAAGGTCTTCTCCCGTCAAAATAGTCGGATTCCTGCCTAAAAGTAGTGAGATCAAAATACTCTTTATTTGCTAACGGGATTTTAAGAACACCGAAGCTTTCACCCACTAAAAGGGCCTCGGGAAACAGCTTCTTCAAAATTTCGGTGCTTGCATCGGTGACCAGATCGAACTCAATCACCTCTCGGCCTAAACAAAAATCACGGACAGCGCCGCCCGCAATCCAACAAACAAATTGATGTGCAGCCAGTCTGGATTTTACTTTTTGAAAATCACCATAAAGACGATGCTTTTTTACTTTTGATGCAATATTATACACAGACTTAACTATGACTGATTTTCATAACAGCCTCAATCATTCTCTACGAAATAAATTAAGTTTAATTAAAAACTCGCTTGGCGTTAGTCAGTTGGAGATCGGCAAATTAAAGTCACCGGTAAGTATCGATTTTTATGAAAAATGGCTTGCCAATAATTATCAGGGCAGTATGTCTTACCTCAGTGCACACCTGCCTTTTAAAAAAAATCCACATCTTCTCGAATCCCGACTCAAATCCGTAATTTCTGTTGCTCAAAGTTACTTTCCTGCAATTCAGCCGGCCGATATCAAATCACCGGCGCGAGTCGCCTTGTATGCCCATAACGATGATTATCATGTCTGGCTTAAGGAGAAACTCGTTGAAATTATCAATGAACTTAAACTGGATTTTCCGGATGAAACCTTTTTACCCTTTGTTGATTCAGGTCCTATTCTTGAGCGCGATGTGGCTTATCAAAATGGCCTGGGATGGTTCGGCAAAAACACTTGTTTAATTCACCCCGAGCACGGCAGTTTATTTTTTATCGCAGAAATTCTGACGACGATTGAATTAAGCTCACCGGGTGAAAGTATCGAGCCCCTGCCCGACTTTTGCGGAAGCTGCCAGAAATGCATTGAAGTCTGCCCCACGGGCGCGCTAATTTCGCCTCGGATTTTAAAGGCCGATCAATGTATTTCCTATTTAACTATTGAATCTAAAACTGTACCACCGGTTGAACTGCGGAAAAAAATGGGCGATTGGTTTTTTGGCTGCGATCTCTGCCAGGTCGTCTGTCCTTGGAATGAAAAAGTTTTCCGTAAAAAAAATATTGAAAAAACCGATAAGATTTCAACTGTAGACTTACTGAGCCTCTCCCCGTCGGTGCGCGAAGACCTCATAACTTACTTTAGATTTTTACTGACGGCCTCACATAAAAAAATTCAGAAATTTCATCTTGGATCCCCACTATCACGGGCCGGCGCTAAAGGATTAAAGAGAAATGCATTAGTGGTCATTGCCAACAAAAATCTGACAGAACTCAAAATGGATGTATTAAAAATGGATTCAGCGGAACTCAGAGAGCTGGCAGAGTGGACTTTACAGCAACTCAACTAGTTAAATAAAAACCCGAGAGTTAAAAAAGGGTAAGTCTCTTTACGCGCCCAATAGTCAAAACCCGCAATTGTTGAATTTGTTTTAAACGTGGCCTGTCGAATTGAAACGGTGAAACCCAGAAAAAAATTGGAAGTCATATTCATCATGTAACCCAGATCAGCCTGGTATCCGGAACCATTTGAATAATTCCCAAAAGCCTCGCCGAGTCTGTAATAGCCCCGGATATTAAATCCATTTTCAGAAAAATATCCAATTCCTAGGGCTGTAGCGCTTCCTGCTGCAGCGGTTGAACTCAGCTGATTGTCGGTCCGGGTAGAATACTCTGCGCCTAGGTAGACACTGTTATCCATAATGTAACCAAGCTTAATGTCATAAATGGAAGTTGTGTTCTGCCATTGGTTAAGTGCTACAGGGTTAGCCGTAGCTTCACTCTGGCCGTAATAAATTCCAGTATCGAACAGCAGCCCTGTGCGGCCATAGGACCTTGAGTAGGTCTTTGCAGATTTGACCTGCGCTCCGGATTGAGCATAGACATTGAAATTGATGAAAGTTGATACCACAAGGATTGATAAGCTCAGCGCTAATTTAAAATGCATAGCTTATTTCATAGTAAAACACTTAGAATTCATATGCTTAACGCATTGCGTTTAATTTATAACATATTAGGGTCCATTGTATTTTTTTCTGGGCGATCAGTTTTAAATTTGACCCCATGTTTATATCGTGTTTTTTACACAACATATGAGATTGATCACTTCCCTTTTTATTGCTTTTTCAAGCTCTATTGTTCTGGCGACCACCTTTGAAGGACGACTTACCAAATCTAAATCTCAAATACTTTTTAGCGATTCAGGCTTGAACAAACTCTACACGCTTACCGGGGCCTCCCCGATGATTTCGACTTATCTCAATAAATTAAGCGAGGGCGACTTTATATCCGTTGAAGGCTCTAAAAACGCCGCAGATACAATTTTAATGGTTAATTCCATCAACTATGTCGGCTTGGGAATACTCCTCGGTACCTGGGTGGGGGATGATTCCTACTGCTATACATTTTCCAGCTACACTCAGTTCTTAATTTTCCGCCGCGTTGATAAAAGATGTTTGCCGACCTATTCACCAAACTACACTTACTTCCTGAACCCCACTAATGGCTCGTGGGTTATGCTGCTTTCTGGCGAGCGCGGAAGCTACGTCGGGGATTTGATTATCAACAATCCAAAAGATATTGAAATAGAATTGTATGATTCAGAAACCGGCGATATTCTTAGAAATATACATCTAAGAAAGTAACACTGTGACCGCATTCAGACCCATTTCGCAAAAGTTGTTTTTTTCCAAGAATGATCCGGATGATATTCGTTTAGGGGATCTATTCAAAACCACCACGGTTGAAGAGCTCGCTACATCCGAATCATTTTGTTTGTTAGGCTATCCTGATGACGAAGGCATAAAGCTTAACGGCGGGCGCATTGGTGCCGCCGGCGCACCATCTGTTATACGACAGTATCTTTACAAAATGACCCCCACTCCTGCGCCAACCCATTTTTTTGATTTAGGTGATTTACAAATTGAATCCACTTTGGAAATTCGCCATCAAAAAGCCCGGGAAACAGTTCAAACTCTTCAAAGCAAAAAAATAAAAACGATCAGCCTGGGCGGCGGACATGACTATGGCTATTCTGATGCCAGCGGTTTTATAAAAGCCCACCTGAGTTCCGGACAAAAACCGGTGGTTCTTAACTTTGATGCGCATCTTGATGTGAGGCCAACAACTAATGGGTTTAATAGCGGCACTCCGTTTTACAGATTACTCAATGAGTTTGAAAATCAAATTGAGTTTGCGGAGATCGGTGCTCAGCCTCAGTGTAATTCCCTCAAGCACAGAGAATGGGCACTGAGTAAAAAAGCGCATATTTTCAACCTCAAAGAACTACAGCAAAACGATGGGCTCATGGGATTATTCACGCATCCTGTTTTTTCAAAATTGACTAAAACAACACCACTTTTTATCAGTTTTGATATTGATGGACTCACCTCCACCGAAGCGCCCGGCTGCAGCCAATCCTGGGTCACCGGGTTAAAAACAGAAGATTACCTCAGGTTTTTCGCCAAACTCGCAAAGCTCTGTGACATTCGCGGTTTAGGTATTTATGAGGTTTCGCCCCCCCTTGATTCAAATGATCAAACTTCAAAAACTGCTGCCCTCATCGCCTATAATTTTTTGTTCCAGGATTCCCTATGAAGGGTTTTGGCAGTGACAATCATTCAGGCGTTCATCCCGAAATCCTCAAGGCTCTCATTGATTGTAACATTGATCATGCACCGAGCTATGGCACCGATACCTACAGCGAATTCGCCATTAAATCTTTTAAAAATAATTTCGGAGTGCAGACCGAGGTTTTTTTTGTATTTAACGGCACAGCTTCAAATGTTCTGGCTCTGAGATTTTTGGCGCAACGTTATGAATCGGTGCTGTGTTCCGAGATCAGTCATCTCAATCTGGACGAATGCGGGGCTCCTGAGTTTTTTTCGGGAAAGCTGATTCCGCTTCAACACACACAAGGTAAAATTTCGATCAGTAGTTTAAAAGAAGCCTTAGTCCGCCGAGGCGATCAACATTACAGTCAACCAAGAGTTGTAAGCCTGACTCAGCCAACGGAACTCGGAACTTGTTACACACTTGCCGAAATCAAAGAAATTGCAGATTGGGCCCACGAAAATAAAATGTTCGTTCATGTGGATGGCGCACGTTTAACAAATGCTTTAATCGCCCTTAACTGCTCCTACAAAGAAATGACGACCGATCTCGGAGTTGATGTTGTTTCATTCGGCGGAACAAAAAATGGATTGATGATGGGAGAAGCCATTTTAGTTTTAAATCCCGACCTGGCACAAGCTTCAAAACAAAGTTTGAAATACATACGTAAACAGGCGGCCCAGCTTCCATCTAAGACCCGTTTTATAGCAGCGCAGTTTTCCCGCTATTTACAAAACAATCTTTACATGGAAATTGCAGGACACTCAGTCTCTATGGCCCGCAAATTACACCAAGGGCTGAGCCAAATTGCCGGAATCACAATAACAGCACCGCGCGAAAGCAATGTTGTTTTTGCAATACTACCCAAAGATTGGATTAAACGGATTAAAGAAAAATATTTTTTCTATGTCTGGGATGAAAAAACCCTTGAATGCCGTATCATGACCAGCTGGGATACAAAACCGGAAGAAGTTGAAGATTTTATTCAGCAACTTCTTCAGATTTCTAAAAACTAACTTAAAGATTTGATATAATTCAACATTTCCTGAGCATGTCCGGCAGAGCTTACTTTTCTGAATGCTGCGATCAATTTCTGATTTTCATCAATGCTAAAAGTGCTGCGTTCAATACCCATCGTGATATTGCCGTACATATTTTTTTCTTTGATCACATCAAAAAGTTTACACATAACTTCCTCATTATCGCTCAAAAGTTCAAACTTAAAACCGAACTTGTCGATAAATTTACAATGAGATGCCACTGTATCTCTGGATACTCCATAAACTACGGTGTTCAGTGCTTCAAATTCAGGTAATAATCGGTTGAAGTCATTACCCTCAATCGTGCATCCCGGAGTGTCATCTTTAGGGTAAAAATAAAGGATTACCTTTTTGCCAGACAAAGAAGAAAACTGAAAATCGGCACCGGTTGAACTTTTAACTTTAAAATCCGGCACCAAACTACCGACCTCTACCCCCGCGCTGACTGGCATCAGAACTGATTTGCTGGCTTTTTTCTTGATTGGCTTCTTGCTGCTCTTCTTGATTACTTTTTTCGAAGTTTTCTTGACCGCTTTCCTGGCTGCCGGCTTTTTGGTTACTTTCTTCAAGGTTTTTTTTGCCGGCTTCTTTACTGTTTTCTTTTTTGGGATCTTCTTCTTTTTCATTTAGTACTCCGCTTTCTTTTTTTTGTCTATCGACGAACTCGTCAATAACTTTAATTTCTTTTTCGATAATTTTAATTTTTCCTTCTAACGGCACCACTATATCGATTTTTTTATTTTCTACCAGTTCTTTAAAGAACCCGCCCTTTATAACAAACTGCTTCTGCGCATCTCTCTGAAACAGAAAATCTTTAGCTTTAACAACCGTTGAGTAGATCTGGTCTGAATCCGTCTGATAAGACCAGTTATCACACTTCAAACGTAAAAGTTTTTTGTCTTTTACCGTCATCGCACAAAGCACATTATCACTGGTTAACGTAACTGATAGTCCAACAACGCTAGCCCATTCTTTAATCAAAAACTGTACTTCGTAAGCCCGGTCTTCCTCTAATATTTTAATATTGACCACCTCAGCTTGAGGCTTAACGCAGGTCTTAAAAATTTTAATGGTTTTTTGCTCTCGGATAACTGAATATTGGCCGCAGTCCAGCCCAAAAGGAGTGCTTTTTTTAGCTCCTGAATTGGTCTCGACAATAAAACTCAGTACGGAAAAAAAAGTTGGCTTTTGAAATGAGCTGTCTTTAAGTATTAACTTAAGCGCTTCCCTCTCGAGGCTGTTTGAAAAATATACGGCTTCACGCAAGGTCTTGCTGAACTGTAATTCAATTGTTTTTACAGGCGGTGTTTGAATTTCATGAACAGTATTTTCTTTTAACGCTATTAACGCCGGCGCTTCCGCACTCTTTTGAGTGCACGACGCCGTTATTATAAGAAAACTCCACATAAAAGCCCTAGTCATAAATAATATTATGTTTTTCCTCTTTTCAATTAGCAAGGATTAGTTCACTATATTTTTATGCAAAAAATATGGATGAAAAATTACCCAAAAGCCGTGCCGCAAACAATCGACCTCAACGAATACGAAAATATATTGGAAGTCAGCGACGAAGCCATTCGCAGATTTCGCAATAACATAGCTTTTTCTAATTTCGGTGTCGATTTAACCTATCATGAGCTGGATGTTTTATCCGGCCAACTGGCTTCGTATTTTCAAAACACCTTGTCGCTTAAAAAAGGCGACCGAATAGTTATTCAAATGCCCAATTTATTACAATACCCGATTGTGCTTTTTGCAGCTTTCCGAGCAGGTCTGATTATCGTCAACACTAATCCACTTTATACAGCTCCCGAAATGCGCCACCAGTTTAAAGACTCCGGAGCTAAAGCTATTGTTATTTTAGCAAACTATGCTCACCTGCTTGAAGAAGTTATTAAAGATACTGATATTAAACATGTTTTAGTTACGGAAATCGGAGATCAACTTCCGTTCGCAAAAAAGCTCTTAATTAATTTTGTAATTAAAAATGTTAAGAAGATGATACCAGCCTATTCATTAAAACATCACACTTGGTCAGAAGCTTTGAAGTCTGGTGCGCAAAAAACCTATGTGCAGCCCAAGCTCACCCAGAATGATACTGCATTTCTGCAGTATACCGGTGGAACCACAGGAATTTCCAAAGGTGCGGTTTTATCACATAGAAATATTATTGCAAATATGTTGCAGATCTGCGCATGGATGAAGCCCAAACTGGTTTCTGGCGAAGAAATTGCCATTACCCCGCTTCCTATGTATCACATTTTTTCTTTAACCGTTTGCAGCCTGGCCCTAATGAGATACGGAACCCAGAATGTATTGATAACGAACCCGCGCGATTTAGCGGACTTCATCAAGACCATGAAAAAATATAAATTTACAGTTTTAACCGGCGTAAACACTTTATTTAATGCTTTGGCCAATCATCCGAAAATCAAAGAAGTGGATTTCTCGCATACAAAGGTCTGTGTTGCCGGAGCAATGGCTTTACAAAAAGCCGTTAAAGACAATTGGCTTAAGGCCACAGGTACAAATGTTATCGAGGGTTATGGCTTAACTGAAACTTCGCCTGTTGCCACCTGTAATCCTATAGATGGTACTGATCGAGTGGGTTCAATAGGCTTACCGCTTCCTGACACTGAAGTTATATTGATGGACGATGCCGATAAAGAAGTAACCAAAATCGGTGAATCTGGCGAGATCTGCGTTAAAGGGCCCCAAGTCATGGAAGGCTATTACAACCAACCGGAAGAAACAGCAAAAGTACTTAAAAATGGCTGGCTCTACACGGGCGACATCGGAACTTTTGATGCTGACGGCTTTTTTAAAATTGTAGACCGAAAAAAAGACATGATTTTAGTTTCCGGTTTCAATGTTTATCCTAACGAAGTTGAAGATGTAATTGCAAAACACCCGAAAGTTCTTGAAGTGGCTGCCATCGGAGTTCCAGATGTTCATTCTGGAGAAGTTGTAAAAGTTGTCATTGTCAAAAAGGATCCGACATTAACGGAAAAAGAGGTTATTGATTTCGCACGCTTATCTTTAACAAATTATAAAGTGCCGAAGCATGTTGAATTCAGAATTGAATTACCAAAAACGAACGTCGGAAAAGTTTTAAGAAGGGCTCTCAGAGAAAGCCCCTCAGTACAGGCGTAAAGATTTCCTTAACGGGCAATTAAGTCGTTACTTTTTTGCCCAAGATGTACACCATCCTGTTGATGAAACTAATTTGCCTGCGGCAAATGGCATCTTGCAAGGTCCCGCTTTTTTACCCCCGACAGTTGTTTCTTTATCATTTTCATAAAAAGCACAGCCACTGCAATGCTGATCTTTAAATTTCACGCCTGTTCTCTCAATTTGTAATTTTGTATCTTTAACATTTTTTGTGTCATGAACATAATTAACAGCCTTTGCTGCCGGATCATTAGGGTCAATCAATGCAGCTTTAGCCGGAGTGGTTGCACTTCCGCCACGTTTGCGCTCTTCAGATTTTGCGATTACAGAATAAAATGCAAGAGCTCCAACAGCAGTCAATGTAGTTTGAAAAAACGAACGACGATTCATACGCACTCCTTTTAAATTTAAGAAGAAGTTTAAACCTTTTCATTTAGTTTTCAATTGGTTTTGAGTTGGCTTTTTTGTTGCGTTGTGTAATTATAACTTATGCATCACTGGAGCTACGATAATTTACCGATACTTCAACTCGGAGATGATTTCTACGATACCGTAAAGCCAGCTATGTTTCCCAAAGGAATATTAAGATACTGGAATTCCTCTCTTAATATCAATCTAGACAAAAGCCACTTTGTTAATTTCAATCCGATCCCCGGGAATTTGTCCGAGCCCTTAGCGCTTCGTTATCATGGTCACCAGTTTCAAAATTATAATCCAGATATAGGCGACGGACGCGGATTTTTGTTTGCGCAAATAAAGTTAAACAACCAATGGTATGATTTCGGCACAAAGGGCAGCGGACGAACTCCATTTTCACGCAGTGGCGACGGCCGATTAACTTTAAAAGGCGCTTTCAGAGAATCACTTGCGACGGAACAACTGCAATCTCTGGGAGTCAATACCTCGAAGACACTTTGCTTCTTTGAGACCGGGGAAAACCTCGAGCGAACCGATGAGCCGAGCCCCACCCGCTCAGCAGTGTTAACCCGGTTTACCATGGGGCATATCCGCATAGGTACATTTCAACGATTGGCTTATTTCAAACAATCCGAAAATTTAAAAAAACTGACATCTTATTGTATGAATTTTTATTATCATGAAGAGGGCTCTAAAATTGATCCCGAAGATGAAAATTTACTCGCCAAACAATTTCTGACATTGGTGGTTGAACGAAACGCAAAACTTGTGGCTCAAGTAATGATGGCCGGCTTTGTTCATGGGGTTTTAAATACGGATAACATTAACATTTCCGGCGAACTTTTTGATTACGGTCCCTATCGCTTTATGCCCGAGTATGATCCCGATTTTACGGCGGCCTACTTTGATCAGCAGGGGCTCTACAGCTTCGGAAGACAACCCACTTCTTTTTTGTGGGCCTTGCACCAACTGGCCATAAGTTTAAAGCTGGCTTACCCGGCACTGGAAATCGAACCCATCCTCAGTCGGTTTTCCGGCTTGTTTGATGACCAAATTCACATTCATTTTTACAAAAGACTGAATTTAAAAATGCCCGATCAAGTCAAGGCAAGCCATTTCTTAACACGCTTTTTTGATTTAATGGAAACCAATAAATTGAATTTTGAAGAGATGTTTTTTGACTTCAACTCTAAACGATTACTCAGCAATCCTGAAATTTCCGGCAAATATGAGAAATGGGATCGTGATATTCTGAAGGAACTGGATCAGTTTGAAATTAGTGATGAGGAAATTGCCCGTCACATTTATTTTAAGGACGAAAAACCCACAACATTGCTGATTGATGAAATTGAACAAATCTGGGCGTCCATTGCTGAAAATGATAATTGGAGCCTGTACGAGAGCAAACTCCAATCCATTCGAAAAATGCGCGGAGCCTATTAGCTTAGCCGGCTTTTTTATTTTTAAGAAAGATTTTTAAATCAGAATATCCACCGATTAATTTTCCATCTGCGAAAATCATCGGAAAAGTAGGCCAGCCACTCCACAATTTAATGGCTAATCTCTGCTTCCACATTGAAAAATAGCTCCCATATTCGATATATTTGAAAGAAATATTATTTTCTTTCAAAAGCTTCAGTGCCGATTTTACAACCGGGTTCTGCTTCATTCCCACAACGACGTATTGATTGGATTCAACCGCCTGCTGCACTTCAGTCACATATTCGGGGTGAAATGTTTTAATGGATTTAAGTGCCAGGTCAGAAATTTTTGAATTATCCAGTACAGATCGCATATCTTCTCCTTTAGTGTAATTGTCCTTCAACTAATTTTCGGTACAAACCATTTTGATTTTTTAACAAGTCTCGATGCTGACCGCTTTCCACAATTTTTCCGTTTTCAAGAACACAGATTAAATTGGAATTCTGAACTGTTGATAATCGGTGTGCGATAACCAGCGTTGTTCTGTTTCTCATAAGTTTATTAAGGGCGTCCTGCACGAGACTTTCACTTTCAGTGTCTAATGCACTTGTGGCTTCGTCCAAAATCAGTATCTTTGGGTTTTTTAAAATAGCCCGGGCAATCGCAACACGCTGTTTCTGTCCACCGGAAAGCTGAATACCGCGCTCCCCGACCAAAGTTTTATATTGATCCGTAAAGCTCATAATAAAATCATGGGCATTCGCGAGTTTTGTAGCCCGAATGACTTCTTCATGCGTGGCAGAATTATTTCCATATTTAATATTTTCCTCAATAGTTGAAGAAATTAATATTGGCTCTTGCGAAACCAGCCCAATCTGACTTCTGAGCCAATTAGGTTCAATTGTTTTTATCGAATTATTGTCCAATAAAATATCCCCTTCATTCACATCGTAAAGTCTGGTGAGCAAAGCGGCTACCGTGGTTTTTCCGCTGCCCGAAGGGCCTACCAGTGCTACAACCTGGTTAGGCTCCAGTTTCAAATTGAAGTTCGCTAAAACTTTCAGTTCGGATCTTGCCGGATAAGAAAAAGTAACGTTTCGGAAATCTACTGATCCCGATAAATTCGCAAGCCTGACTCCCACTTGTAAATCCATTGCGGATTTTCGGTCCAGAATTTCGAAAATTCTTTTACCTGCTCCGATAGCCGACATAAAATCTCCCCAGAGACTTCCGAGAGAACCCACAGAAAAAGCCACGATCATAAGATATATCAAAAACTGAGTTAAATCTCCGATGGATAA
>JAYTFA010000133.1:0-2991 GCA_043734765.1 Pseudobdellovibrio sp.
CGTCCTATTTTCGGAGACTCCCGCAAAACCGTTTGGGGTTTCTCGTGGTGATGATGATGGCCCTCGCCCTCTTTGTGAGTATGTGAATCGCCTTCGACGAACAACCATTGTGCATTTTCACCTTTTCGGAATTGCGCCGTTTCGTGATGATCTAATGTTTCCCCTTCGGTTTCATAGGTGGCAATAAACTCAACGATTCCTTTTTTATCTTCTGCAGTTCCTTTTTGGATGGAAAGAATCTGAAGGCCTTTCCATTTTGCTTTCTCGGCCCATTGCTTGGTGCTGGCAGCATCAAAATCATTTCTCGATTCAGGTGCCAGAGTCTTTTTCAAGTATTCTACATTTACACAAGTGAAGGCTGTATACCGTGATCGCATCAGTTTTTCTGCGGTTTCAGGAATGGCTTTACCGGTTAAAAAAGGCTCACAACAATTTTCGAAACTCTCACCCGATCCACAAGCGCAACGCATAAATATCCTTCTCCTGTAGTGTTTAACGCATTTATTGCACCATGGATTAGTTTAAAAGTCTTGGTTTTAAGTATCAAAACTAATACCATGGTCTACAACGGAGGCAAACCATGACCAGTTTTAAAAAACCCGATGACCAGAAGCTTCGTCAAAAACTGACTCCTGAACAGTATGAAGTTACTCAGCAGTGCGGAACAGAGCCTGCATTTAATAATGCATTCTGGGACAATAAAAAAGAAGGCATTTACTTGGATATCATTTCAGGCGAGCCTCTTTTCAGTTCTATTGATAAATATGACTCGCATTCCGGGTGGCCCAGTTTTACAAAGCCGCTTGAAACCGAAAACATCACTTTCCATCAGGAAAATGATAGCCACAGAAGAACCGAAGTGCGCTCATTGAATGCAGATTCTCACTTGGGACATGTGTTTCCTGACGGTCCACCGGAGGCCGGTGGAATGCGCTACTGTATTAATTCGGCTTCTCTGAAGTTTTTACCCAAAGAAGAACTTGAAGCTGCAGGTTACGGAAAATATTTATCATTATTTAAAAAGTAAAAACGAGGCTCTATTGAAAACTTTTATTTTATCGGCATTGATTTTGTTTTTTACGCTTCCTAATAACGCTTCTGAACTGAGAATGGCAAAAGACCAGGCTTTAGCTCAGGGCTTTAAGCCCCATAAGATAAATAAAATTCAGGCACCGGCAGACTTGCCCCGAAACTCGCTTCCGTGGCCGGTTAAATTTATTGATTCCAGACATACAATCGGGAACAGCATGCCTCAATATCAAAACTACAGCAATGAAGCTTACTACCATGAAGGTGCTGATCTGAGATTAGCACAATCGGGAGAAGTGGTTGCTCCTTTAGATGGATTTTTGCAGGGTGATTTTTATACTTATGTGACAGACCAGAGTACAGGCGAAGATAAAAAGTACACAAAGCCCATTACCGATGGCGGCGATGATCTGTACTTTGAAATCACATTGAAAAATGCAGCCGGTTTTATACTGGAATTTCATCATGTAAACCCGAATACTCTGCCTGCTGTAATACGAGAACTGGTGTTGCGTGGAGGCGGAAATGTAAGAATGGGAGAAATTCTGGGTTTTGCTTCAGTTTGGCCAAACCTGAGATTTGGCGATAGGTACGATCACATCCACTATAATATAATTTCCCCCAGCGGCATTTACATGAACCCGGAATTTTATTCTGTTGCCCTGCCGGATACATCTGCGCCAGTTATTAAAAATATATTCGCAATTTACAAAGATAAAAAAATTGAAGTTATCAATCAGAAATTAAACGGCATGCCGAGTGAAATCGTTATTTCATCAATCGATATGAAGGGGGAAAACATTTATCCGCTTCCTCCTGTTTTTATTGAGGCTACGTATTCTGAAAACCAAAAGGTCGGTTGGAATTTTTCACAGACTCTGCTCAACAGCTTTGGAACGTTTCCGGATATCCGGGAGGTTTTTGCAAGAAATCTTAAACTGACGGACGGTCGAATTTTCAGCACAAAAGGCGACTATACCAATACGGTGTTTTTATTTCGTTTAAAATTCCCGCCCGGTGCCGCCGGCCCGATAATGTTAACAATTAAAGACAGTTCGGCTAATGAGAAAAAAATACTTTTGGATGTGAGTACGAACTAATTTTTTTTTTCTTGAATTGAAAACCGGAGCGCGAGCATTACTCCGTAATGATCTCCATATTCATCCTTTTTATTTGTAACTGACTTTGAATAGCGTGTATCTAAAACCACTGCATACGATTCGCGGCTGTAGAGTTCAGCTTGAACAGCAAAATCAAATCCGTATTCGACCTTGTCTCTTGCTGATGTATCAATTTCAGCACCGGGCGCAAAATCGGAATGAACAATCTGAACTTGGCCCATAGAATAGGCCGAAAAAAAAGTAAGGGAAGTGGAGTAGCGTTCGCTGAGCCACCATCTGTAGCCCATGGTAATATGTGTTAGAGCGGTTTGCTCTGCCATAAAATTGCCGGCATCTTCTCTGAAATATGTTTTGTTCATCTGAAAAATAGCTATTTCAAGACTGCCTTTATCACTTACGTCACCATTAACCACTAGACCCAACCCCCCGAGAACGGGTGAATATGCGCCGGATTTAGAACCTGAAAAATTGGTTTTGTATAAAAAAGGGCCAAAATAAGATGTAACATGACCTTCTTCTGGAGCATAAGCTAAACTGCTAATAGAATAAAACAAGGATATGATAATGATGAATGATTTAAACTTTAACACAAGGAAAGAATAAGATTGATGTCAGGTGGTTTTCAATCAAAATCTTTTAAAATTTTACTTTTATTTTTTTTGGCTTTTACTTTTCATACAAATATTGTATGGGCAAAAATAGATCGCATTGATGAAAAAGAATTAACTCTGGAGCAAAAGCTCATCGATAGTAATATCGCAGTATCAAAATGGTTTGAAAGCATGGCTGAGGGTATTGACTTGTTTCTGGTTGATAAACAACTCCAAACCGGTCGCAACCA
>JAYTFA010000134.1:0-6763 GCA_043734765.1 Pseudobdellovibrio sp.
TTGGTGTGATGTTTCTGAAATTCCTTTTTTATTATCCCCGAAATGTGAGTTCCATGCCCATGCAAATCAGAAACATCATTATTGTTATCAACAAAATTCCATCCATGGACATCATCGACAAATCCATTGCCATCATCATCAATTCCGTTAGTTTCTTTATCGTTTCCGAAAATATCTTTTCCGGTTTCGCCTTCGTTAACCCAGATAAAATCCTTCAGATCTTTATGTCTTATATCTGCACCAGTATCGATCACAGCTATCGTAATATATTTTACTTTATCAGTTAAAGATAAGTTTCTGTTGATCGCTGCATAATTTTTTTGGGTAAAAAGCAATACAGCACCTAGAATGAATTTTTTATTCATGATGAACTCCCGGCTCGAATTTTATTTTTTTGTGAGTAGCGTGTACTAGTGTTAAAGCAATGTAAGGGCCAAGCTTATAAGGAGCGTAGGGGCAAGGCGAAACTGTCTAGGATGTAAGCTGTATACTAATCTTTAGACAGTGTGAACTTTTAGACAGGGGTTCTAAGCAACTTTAGGGGTTTTAAGGAGTTTTCCGGCAATCGTGTATTTGTTGCGCCCGGAATTTTTAGATTGATAGAGTGCAAGGTCGGCTCTTTTGAGCCAGTCAGATATCGTCTCATTTTCAAACAGTTGCGCCAGTCCCATTGAAACTGTAAATCGGATATCTATGCTACCCTGAATGAAGGATTCATTCCTAATGATCTTTTGCGCCTCTTCAGCGCGGGCCACAGCGTGTTCAATGGAGTGATTCGGTAAAACCACTACAAACTCTTCGCCGCCGATTCGAGCCACCATTTCATTCTCTTTATTAAAGACATGTTTTAGGGTTCGGACACACTCTTTCAAAATGAAGTCACCTATGTCATGTCCATAGGCATCGTTGATTTTTTTGAAAAAATCGATATCCAACATAATAATACTCACGTTACCGCTGCTGATTTTATTCATTTGGACTATTTTCTTCAGATATTCATCGAAGCTTTTGCGGTTACTTGCAGATGTGAGGTGATCTATGTTTAAGCTGTTATTCGCTTCAAGCAGCTGCTTTTTTACTGTGTCTAAATTCTTTTTGGTGCTCACAATACGTTTATTGCGTAACTCGTTTTTTTGAGTTTGATACTCGACATAGGAATTTATGAATTCCCGTGATTTAAGGCGCAGAGTTTCAATGGAATTGGCCTCTACGGCTTCTTTCAGGTCTTTTAGGTTTGTTGCCAAGTGCTGTTCTTTACTGTTTTCGAACTGGAGATCTTCACTTAACTGATCCGCAAAATCCCATACGATACGTTTAAAATCATCAAAGGTATTCTGGACATAGGAATACTCGTCAATTCTATAGCTTGAGAAAAACTGGCGTATTTCAAAAAGTGTATTTTCAGTTTGTTTGGGGTCCGGGTTAACCAGGGCCTTTGCCATACTGTCGAGCTTTTCACGGACTTTCCGTATCGAGTGCTTTTCGACCTCAAACAGATGTTTATTGTAGACGTCGATCATATAGATCAATGTCGCCTTGTCTTCGCTGATGACCGGTAACCCATGAGGAGCCTTAGATCCAACTTCTTTAGGAAATGTAATATCTAACTGCTGAAGAAGTTTAGCAACCCATTGTTTCAAGTGAAGCCTCCGCTCTATTGTCTTTTCGGTCTTTTCAGTTGAAATTGAAGTTTTATTTTTTCCGCAGGTTCAGCTGTCTCATTTAGGGAATTGCCCTAAACGCAGTACAGTATGAATAGACTCAATGGATTTAACGTATCAATCTTAAATTATTGAATTTTTCAGGAAAGAGGAAATCATGAGTGTATCATTTTGGCTGGATCGAACCAGTGAAGCTAATCGAAAAAACTTTGATGTGGTTATTATCGGTGCCGGAATAACCGGAATTTCAACAGCTTACTGGCTTAATCAGGAAGATCCCTCTTTGAAAATTGCTATCGTTGAAAAAAATCGTTTGGGCTTTGGAGCCTCCGGCAGAAATGCCGGCTTTGTGACTTGCGGTTCAGTGGAGCATTTTAATCGCATGATTAATAAACACGGCCTTGAGGAGGCTGTCGAAATTTGGAGATTTTCCGAAAAAAATCTGCATATGTTAATGGAAAATATTATTCAGGAGGATGAGGCCTCAATCGAGTTTAAAAAGGGCGGCGCCTACTCCTTGGCCGCGCAGGACAATGAGTTTAATGAACTTAAAAAAGTGGCAGATGTTATGGCTTCATTAAAAATCCCGGTTGAAATTTATAATAGCGATGAAGTGAAAAAAAGAGTGGGCGCAACAAACTTCGTCGGCGGTATTAAATACGTTGATGACGCTTACACAAATCCGATCAAACTTCTGAATAAAATGATGACCAAGACGAATGTTACTATGATCGAAATGACTGAGGCCAACGAAGTCATCGCCGGTGACGGAGGATCCCGCATTGTAAAGACCGATAACGGCGATATTGAGTGTTCGATGGTGATCTACGCCCTGAACGGGTATGCGCCTATAATGAATAAATTTTTTAATGATAAAATATACCCGACGCGCGCCCAAATTTTAATGATGGAAAAAGTTCCACATTTTATGGAAGGTCCGTGTTACGCGAATTTCTATTTGGATTATTTTCGTCAAATGCCTACCGGAGAACTGCTAATCGGTGGATTCCGTCAGCTCGAAAAAGCAACCGAAGTCGGGTATTCCGATCATGTATCAGATGTAATCCAAAACGCTTTACATGAATTTGTAACTCATCATTTGCCGCAATTCGAAGGCAAAAAAGTTTCTCATCGATGGTCGGGAGTTATGGGTTTTTCCGGAGATGGACAGCCTATCGTGGGATCCTTGCCGGAAGATTCTCAGGTGTTTTTTGCCGGGGGGTATACGGGACATGGTATGGGGCTGGCTTTTAATACCGCAAAAATACTTGTTGATTTGATTTACGGTCGCAATATTCCCAAATGGATTTCTGCCCGACGGTTTGCCTAACTAAGAAGCTTTAAGTCTCATTTAAAGACGTATATTTTAGTAATAAAGACGTTAATATGATTCAGATCATATTAACGTGGCCTGTTTTTATTTAAGATAAGGTAAATGTCTAACTTATTAAAAAATTGAAAAGAGGATCTATGAAACGAAGAGAATTTTTCAAAAACATGCTCGGAGTAACGGGGGCAATGGCAATAACCCCTCTTATTCTTACAACTATCGGTCGCCACGCTTTTGCTGAAGGCGGAGTACGAAAAAAAGCGGCAGGAACTGAGTCCGATATGCTCGATCCTAACGATCCGACTGCCAAAGCCGTAGGTTATGTTGAGGATGCTAAAAAATCACCGAAATCTGCGGGCAACAAGTGTTCAACCTGCACATTGTATCTAAAAACAGGAATGAAGAATGGAAAAGAGATCGGTACTTGCGCTCTTTTTCCGAAAAAATTTGTTATGGGTATCGGCTACTGTAACTCATGGGCTAAAAAGGCCTGAAGATTGGAACATATATGAAAAAACATTTTTTAATTGCAGGCATGCTGATGACATCAAGTCTTTCGTTTGCAAAATCAAAATATTCGGATCCAAAAAATTTTCCGCAGGAAACTGCGATCTTAACCCATGCACCTAACGTGCCTCCTCCTCTTAAAAGAAAAACACCGGCACGTGTAAAAATAGATTTAGAAACTAAAGAAGTTACGATGCGGCTTGCAGATGGGGTTGATTATAATTTCTGGACATTTGGCGGAACTGTTCCGGGTCCAATGATGCGTATTCGCGTAGGCGATTACGTCGAGTTTAATCTTCATAATCACCCAAGCAGTAAAATGCCGCATAATATCGATCTACATGCAGTTACCGGGCAGGGCGGAGGCGCTGAAGGGTCAATGACAATTCCCGGGCATAGTTCTAAATTTTCATTTAGAGCGCTTAACCCGGGACTCTTTATTTATCATTGTGCAACGGCTCCAGTAGGTATGCATATTGGAAATGGCATGTACGGTCTGATATATGTTGAACCGGAGAAAGGTTTGCCGAAAGTTGACAAAGAATTTTATATTGTGCAATCCGACTTCTACACAAAAGGAAAGTACGGTGAAAAGGGACTTCAGCCTTTTGACATGGAAAAAGCTATCCGCGAGGAACCGGAGTATGTTGTATTTAACGGAAGCGCCGGTGCTCTGACGGGCGACAATGCGATCAAAGCCGAAGTCGGTGAGAAAGTCAGAATTTTCTTTGGAGTAGGTGGCCCGAATATTTCTTCGAACTTTCATATCATCGGTGAAATTTTTGATAAGGTTTACACCGAGGGTGGAACTAAAGTAGCACAAGAAAATGTTCAGACCACAGTGGTACCGCCCGGTGGATCTGCCATTTTGGAATTCAAAATAGATATTCCATCTACATACATTTTAGTGGATCACGCAATTTTTAGAGCATTCAATAAGGGAGCACTAGGAATGTTGAAGGTTGTAGGTGATAAAGATCCGATGATTTACACCGGTAAACAGTCAGACACTGTATATCTTCCTGAGGGTGGAGCTATACAAACAATGCCTACGGGTAAAGCGCCGCAGAAGATTTTTGCAAAAAACTTTGAAGAACGCATGACTGCGGGCAAAATAGTTTTCAATAATTGCGCTGCATGCCACCAAGCTGATGGCATGGGGTTAAAAGGAGCGTTTCCACCGCTTGCTAAATCGGACTTCCTGATGGCCGACAAGAAGCGTGCAATTAACACTGTGTTAAATGGCCTGCAAGGCAAGGTTGTTGTCAATGGGACTGAATACAACGGAGTTATGCCGGCACTGGGGCTGGATGATGAAGATATCGCTAACGTCGTTACATTCATACGTAATTCTTGGGGTAACAAGTCCGATGAAGTAACAACCGCAGAAGTGAAATCAGCTAGAAATAAATAATGCATCGATTTATCAGCCTAAGTCTTATTCTATTTTTTAATCAGACTTGGGCTGACTCTGTTAATAGCAACCAAGTCTTGATACCCGCCGGTACTTATAGTCCTTTTTTTAAAACGGTAAAAGATCAGGACATTGCCATAAAATCATTTTATTTGGATAAATTTCCGGTTTCAAATAATGAGTTTCATGAGTTTTTAATACAGAATTCAAAATTCAATAAATCTAAAATAGCTTCTTTATTTGCCGACCAAAGGTATTTACAACAATTCAAAGCAGACTTACTCACCGAAAACGAGAAAATTGAAATTGGCTCGAAACCGGTTACCAACGTTTCCTGGTTCGTAGCTAAGAAGTACTGCCAATCCAAAGGACTTCGCCTGCCCACGATAGCAGAATGGGAATATGCATCTGATGCGAATAATCCTGGTGTATTGGAAGACTTACTAGGCTGGTACGCTAAAACCGGCACTGTGCCGCTTGAAAAAATTGGCGAGAAAAAACCGAATAAGTTCGGTGTTTGCGACATGCATGGTTTAATCTGGGAATGGGTCGAAGACTTCAGCTCTGTTATGATCTCGTCCGATTCAAGATCAAAAGGGGACCGAACGGATGGTTTTTTTTGCGGAGGTGGCTCTGTGAGTTCACTGGATTCAAAAGCCTACGCTACCTTTATGAGATATGGATTTCGCAGCGGCCTTCGTGGGGATTACTGTATGCAAAACCTCGGTTTTCGCTGCGCGATGGATAATAAACCCGGGAGTACAAAATGAAATGGATATGGATCGCATTATTTTTTATATCACTCGATGTATTTTCGTCCGAGAATGCAGAAGTAAAATCCAAATCCATATATCAATTGGACCATAAGTGGATTTCACAAAATGATAAAGCCTATACTTTAAAAGATTTATCCGGCGCTCCGGCCGTTGTTACAATGACTTTTGCGAGTTGCCCGGGAGCCTGTCCCTTGATGGTTTCAGACATTAAGTCGTTTGATAAGCTGCTCACAAAAAAAGAAAAAAAGAAAATAAGATATATGACCTTTTCGATTGATCCTACGCGGGATACTCCGGCCGAACTTCGCAAGTTCTACAAAAAAATGCATTTAGATAATCGTTGGATGCTGTTAACTTCAAACGCTGATCAGGTTCGCGAGATGGCCGCAGCACTTGGCTTCAGTTACAAAGATTTAGGAGATGGCGACTTTACGCACTCCACGAGCCTTTTTTTACTGTCCGCTGACGGGGTTCTATTGGCCCGCAAAGAACGCAGTTCCGACTGGAAAGAATTTTTAGAAAAATTTCGCAGTGAAATCTCAGCGAACAGATAAGGTTCATCGACCGGCTGGCTGATCAGCACGACGCTTTGGATTCGGGCCCCTCAAACAGCATTTTCGGCAAGAATGAATAACTCCAGATCAACACAGCTGATAACCAGAGAACAACGGCAATTATAAGCAGGGTAGGTTTCGCTGCAGAAAAATTCAGTCCGTATATAATTCTGAAAATCAAAGCCAAACATAGACAAATAAAAAACAGTAACAAGGGTTTGGATCGGGTTTCGAGATCAAGTGAGTACGACCCATGCGCTAGTGTAACGCGCGTGGCAACCGAGTAAGTGAGCAATGCAAAACAACCGACAAATAATAAATGCAGCCAAGTGATAATAAAAACAGGTTGAATCCAAATAAGAAAAAAACTGAGCGGGATGACAACTGCAACCGTTCTTACTGCATATTTTAATGTCGAAAGCCGAGAGGCCGGGCGTTGAATTTTCCAAATCATAAAAATATAGAATGTCGACAGCAAAGCAAGAGCCAGATAAGCCGGATTAATGCCAATTCCGGCAAGG
>JAYTFA010000135.1:0-8867 GCA_043734765.1 Pseudobdellovibrio sp.
ACTTTGTTTTCCAGTCTTTCGGCTCTTGCCGTCTCACGTATCTATGACGAAACAACTTATCGGGTTTCCAGATTTCCGATCAGTTTTTTTGAAAACCAACCTGTCGGCAAAATCACCACAAGATTTTCAAGTGATTATGGGAATGTTTTCAGACTGTTCGGAGGACCCCTGGCCGAGTTTCTCTCTATCTTGTTTGATTTAGTTTCGATTGTTATGCTTTTATTTCTCATTCATCCGTATTTTTTAGTTACGATTGCCATCTCGTTCGGAATTTATTACTTTTTACTTGTTAAAAATCAGAGTAAACTACGAAAATCGCGCCGTGAACTGTCAACTCTGCGCGCTCCGTCCATTTCACACTTTTCTGAAACTGTGCAAGGTTCAACTATCATCCGTCAAAACTCAAAAGAACGAACTTTCGTAAATAAGTTTATCGAATATGATTCCCTCTACCTTACGACCAAATGGATTGTTTTCTGGAGAATTACAAGATTCTCGCTTGAACTCAATTTTTTATCTACCATCTTGTTTTCTGTTAACGGTCTCATCTGTATTTATCTGATTAAAAATAATCTTATGGGAATAGGGCTTTCAGGGGTTGTACTCAGCTTTACTCTTCTTGCAACCAATACTCTGCAAATGTTTTTCGAGTGGTTCTCGCAATTTGAAGAGGCCTTTGCCGGTGTTGAAAAAATGGATGAATACATCCGTCACCCAATAGAGGCCGGCATCAAGCTTCCCAGCTATTCTGATTTTTCCACGTCCCATCCTAAAAAAACCAAGCAGGACAATGCCATTTCCGAAACAACCGAGCCTCTGTCAAAAGACCAAATACAGGTGGAAAATTTGAGCTTTAAATATCCGGGCTCAAAAGAGCTTGTGTTAAATGAAGTATCCTTTAAATTAAAAAGAGGTGAAAAACTGGGAATCATCGGAAGAACAGGCTCCGGCAAAACCACCCTTATTTCCGTGCTACTCAAGCTCTATCCGTTTGAAAAAGGCGTTATTATGGTGAATGGCGTAAATGAGCCGGATACCGAAAAACATCGCTCATTATTTTCAGTTATATCGCAGGATCAACTTTTTTTAGCAGGCACGGTGCGCGACAATCTCGATCTGTTCAGAAAAAATACCAATCAAGAACTTGAATCGGTTTTAAAAAAAGTTGGCCTGAAATATTCACTTTCCGACTTGGTTATCGAAAAGGGCCAGAATATGTCTTATGGCGAAAAACAGCTTATGAGTTTAGCCCGGGGTCTTCTGCAAAATTCCCAGATTTTTATCTTTGATGAGGCCACTTCAAACGTTGACCCGCAATCTGAAACACTGATGAATAGAGCATTAAAAGAATTACTCGCTGACAAAACACAGATACGAATTGCCCACAGATTACAGACCGTCGAAGATTGCGATCAGATTCTGTGGCTGGATAATGGCAGTATAAAAAAAATAGGACCCGCCAAAGAAGTTCTTGTCGCTTTTAAAGAAGCAAGGTAGATTAAACTTCGTTAAATTAACTGAAATTAAAAAATAGGGTGATCCATGGCAAGCGATGAAAACCAAACCCCTAAAACAGTTAATTACGAACTTGCTGCCCACGATCTTTCCGTTATTCACGATGAGTGGTCACAGTTAAGTAAAGAGAAGCGTAAAGCGCAATTTAATTCCCTCAACAGAACCGATGCTGAAGAACTTTTTCTCAATTTAAACGCACCGGACCAGTGTGATTTGATCGACGATCTGTCTAATCTGGAGATTCGCTCTTGGCTTCGACTTTTAGCTCCCGATGATGCGGCCGATTTAATTCAAGAGGTTAATCCCGACCGCAAAGACGAATTGCTGTCACTTCTCGACCCTCAGACAAAACGGGAAGTCTCTGCGCTGTTAGCTTACGCTGAAGACAAAGCCGGCGGTCTGATGAATTCCCGCTTCATACGTTTGCGGCCTAATATGAATGTTGATGAGGCCATCAGTTATATTCGTATTCAGGCTAAAACTCAGGTTGAAACTGTTTATTATTCTTATGTTCTCGATCCGGAACAAAAACTCGTAGGGGTGGTTTCATTCCGCGAACTCTTTGCCTCCTCAGCCAATAAAAAAGTCGATGAGATCATGCATACCGATATTATTAAAATTTCTGTTGATATGGATCAGGAACATATCGGGCAAGTTTTCAGTAAGTATGAATTAATGGCGATTCCTGTCATCGATAAAGAAAATAAAATGGTGGGTATCGTAACTTTCGATGATATCGCTCAGGCTATTCAGGAAGAAGCCACAGAAGACATTCATAAAATCGGTGGTGTGGAATCTTTAGATGCCCCTTATTTACAGATCTCGTTAATTAAAATGGTTAAAAAAAGAGGGGGCTGGCTTTTAATCCTTTTTATCGGTGAAATGTTTACCGCAAGCGCAATGGGATACTTTGAAAGTGAAATCCAGCGTGCTGTCGTCTTATCTATGTTTTTGCCTTTGATCATCAGCTCCGGCGGTAATTCCGGCTCACAGGCCTCCACATTAATTGTTCGCGCTATGGCCTTAGGTGAAGTCAGACTGAAAGACTGGTGGAGAGTTTTTGTTAGGGAATTGTCGGTAGGTTTATGCCTCGGTACACTCTTGGGATTAATCGGAATGCTAAGAATTTATTTCTGGCCATGGCGCGAGCAGATGTACGGTCAGCATTATTTTTTAATTGCAGTTACGGTTTCGACATCTGTTCTAGGTGTGGTTTTATGGGGAGCCATTTCGGGAGCCATGCTTCCCTTTATTTTGCGCAGATTTAAACTGGATCCCGCCTCAGCCTCTGCTCCCGCTGTTGCAACTATTGTCGACGTAACCGGATTGATAATTTACTTCAGTGTGGCCAGTTTGATTTTAAAAGGGACGCTACTGTAAATTAGTTGGTAGGCAAAAGTCCACGGGTCCAAGATTGAATTTCTAATTTAATATTTTCAGTGATATTCAGAAATTTCAGACCGAATTCCCGTTTTTTAGAGCACCATACAACTTCGGCCTCAATTTGCTCAGCCGAATTTTCTGTAAATTGAAATTTGATAATCTGTCCCTTGGTTAAGGCTGCATCACCTTTAAATGATACACCACCTAAAGAAACATCTTCGGTTGTGATATTAATGAGCTGACCGCAAACCTGCAAAACCGCCTTTTTTGAAATGTCATAGCGATCAAAGAATCGTCTGTTACCGGCCGCAGCCAGTTGTTTTGTTCTTACTCTTAAATTCGCAGCAATAACCAGAGGCAATAACAACATTGATAACACTAAAGTAAAGTCGCCGAAGCCGCCGCCTTTGCCACCACCCGAACTGTCTATTAAAACTTTAACTAAACCGCAACCACCAGCAGATGCAGATCCTGTATTTGAACTATCAGAAGCCGTACTTCTACTTGCCTTGCTGTAATCAGGAGAATAAGTCGGAGACCAAGCCACGGCTGAAACCTGAGCTTTGGCACTGACGATAGCCTTGTAAACATTAACGCGTCCACCAACTGAAACTTTTCCGGAGAGCAGCGCAACTGCATCAACTGATCCCATGACAATGCTTCTGATCTGGTAAGCCGATAACTGCGGCGCTTCTCGCGCAACTAAAGCCGCTAGGCCCGTAACAAACGGCGCTGCCATTGAAGTTCCCGACATCATTTGAAAACATCCGGGCGCTAAACAACCTGTACCGGGAACTGAACTCAGAATCGCAACTCCTGGAGCCCCTACATTAACCGTAGTTGCACCGTAATTAGAAAATGAGGCTTTTCTATCGCTGTCCGATGTAGCCAAGACACTTATGTTATTCGGTGAATCCAGGTTTGCAGGGTACATAGCCGTTAAATCATTATTGGTATTCGAATTTCCAGAGGCCGATACAATCACAACTCCGCGATTATACGCATAGGTATAAGCTTCATGTAGCGATTGAGAGTAGGACGGACCGCCCCATGAATTATTAATGACTTTAGCACCTTTATTGACAGCATAATAGATGGCACTGACCGCCGCTGAAGTTGAACCCGCGCCCGTGGAGTCTAGAAATTTAAGAGGCATAATTTTTATTTTTGACTCACGAACAGGAAACGCAAACACATCCTGCCCCACTCCCAAAATAATTCCGGAAACATGCGTACCGTGATCGTTATCGTCATTCATGTTCGGGCTGTTGGTAACAAAGTTCCAACCGTTAATGTCATCCACATATCCGTTGCCATCGTCATCAATCCCGGGCAGGCCGTTCTTTTCTGCTGTGTTTTCCCAGATACTGCCTGAGTCTTTAAAAAGCAAATGAGTTCTGTCTAAGCCGGTGTCGATCACCGCTACTACGGTTTTCGAACCTTGATCATAGGGTTTTTGAATGGCCCAGGAATCTTTAACCTGAACATTCGAGCTCGATTGAGAATAGCTGTCGCTTGAATCAGGTGGCGAACCCAGAGCGCTCACATCAACCGGATTCACACTTAATATATAATTAGGTTCAACAAACTCCACTTCAGGGTTTGCGTAAAGCGCATCCCGAGCCGACTCAGAATTAACCTTAACGTGCATCATCTGTGACCCTGCAAAAACCGTTTTTACAGAAACCGATGGCCCCATTTTATTAACAATTTTAAGACCGGAGCTCACTATGGATTTATTTTTAAATTTAACGATGTACTCACCGCTTACAGCCTGAGGCGAACTCAACTGCGCTGCCACAGGCAGTGTGATAAATAGAGTTAGTAGGGCAATGCAGCCATAGTACATTTTCGACATATAACTAGTATCGGGGATAGAACCGAACAACTAAACGAGAACCCTGAAAACTCTCATAATAGATCGAATAGTGGATTAAAATGAAAAACTTATTTACACATTCAAGACGTACTATTATGAGAATGAAATCACTTATTGTTTGCCCGACGCTTCCCGTGTGACGCAATAGCGACCATTGTTGAATGCGTATTTACTGCGCCGTTTATTTGAACTCACCGGCAGGGCTGCAAACCCTTTCTTGACTCTGCATTTGACCTCATTAATCATGTAATCAATGAATAAAATACAGAAGATTTTCGTCAGTGGTCTCATCAGTTTTTTGCCTTTAGCTGTTACTATTTATGTTGTTTATGCCAGTGTTACAATTGTAGAGAACGTTCTCTCCGCTCCACTGCGAAGTCTGTTGCCGAATGATTTTTACATTACCGGCTTTGGCTTCCTAACGACATTGCTTTTGATTTTTTTGCTCGGCTTGTTGCTCAATAATTTTGTCACCGCAGGACTACTGCATAAACTTCAGGAAAAATTGACTGAAGTTCCTTTAATTAAAGTTGTGTACTCGCCCTTAAGAGATCTTATGAATCTGTTCTCAAAAGGCGGCGGCCAATCAATGCAAAAAGTCGTTTTGGTGCATTTCGATAAAGATAAAGAAGTTCTGGGTTTAGTTACGCGCGAAAATTTTAATGACCTGGATCCCAACTTAAAAGTAAGTGCTGATAGAATCGCAGTTTACTTGCCGATGAGTTACGGGCTTGGCGGTTATACAATACTGGTACATAAAAATCAGGTTACTGCATTGGATATACCCGTAGAAAAAGCAATGAGTCTTGCCTTAACAGGGTGGATTAAAACCGACTCAACCCAAAAATCTTAATATTCTTCTTAAGGAGACTCTATGAATGTAGGAATACCCCTCGAAATATCGGCAAATGAATCCAGAGTAGCCGCTACCCCGAAAACTGTTCAGCGTTTGAAGAAACAGGGTTTTGAAGTATTTATCGAAACCAAGGCCGGTGATCTGGCCTCCTATTCAGATCTGCAGTTTCAAGAAGCCGGCGCCACAATTCTACCGAATGCAACAGCGCTTTATGAGTGCGTTGATATTATTTTAAAAGTACAACCTCTGACAAAAGAAGAAATCAATTCAGTGAAAGCCGGCACTTTGGTGGCTTCGTATTTATGGCCGGCACAAAATTCCGAACTTTTAAATTTACTGGCAGCAAAAAAGATAAATGCAATTGCAATGGATGCAATTCCGAGAATCTCTCGCGCTCAAAAAATGGATGTTCTCTCTTCAATGGCCAATGTCTCCGGCTATAGAGCTGTTATTGAGGCCGCAAATCATTTCGGAAAATTTTTAAACGGCCAGATCACAGCGGCCGGTAAAGTTGAACCTGCAAAAATTTTGATTATCGGAGCCGGTGTTGCGGGGCTTGCAGCAATCGGCACGGCTAACTCTTTAGGTGCTATTGTCAGAGCTTTTGATACCCGCAAAGAAGTCCGAGAACAAATTCAGAGTATGGGCGCACAGTTTTTAACGGTTGATATTCAGGAGGATGGCGCCACAGCCACGGGATATTCAAAAGAAATGAGCCCGGCGTTTATAGCGGCTGAAATGGCGCTCTTCAGGGCCCAGGCCAAAGAAGTTGATATTATTATAACCACGGCACAAATTCCGGGAAGACCTGCTCCTAAATTAATTTTAAAAGATATGGTTGAGATGATGAAACCAGGTTCCGTCATTATTGACCTTGCCGCTTCAACCGGTGGCAACTGCGAACTCACCCGCCCGGGCGAAATTTATAAATACTATGGCGTTACAATCGCCGGAAAAGTTGATCAGCTCCCCGCTCAAGCAAGCGGACTTTACGGCAACAACCTCTGTCATTTGTTAGATGATATGGGGAAAGCCGTTAATTTTAAAATTGATATGAATGATGATATTATCGGTCGCGCCATGGTGGTGCACGACGGAAAAATCAACTGGCCGCAAAAACCATTAAGCGTGGCGGCCCAGCCAGCCGGCCCAAAAACCCCGGAAAAACCGAAAGGTCCCACTCCCGCAGAAATATCACGAAAAAATGCACTCACAACTACTTTTGTCTTAGCCGCACTCGGAGTATTTTTATTTTTGATCGGCTCCGTTGCCCCTGCGGAGTTTTTAGCTCACTTCACTGTTTTTGTTTTATCTTGTTTTATCGGCTGGCAAGTGGTTTGGAGTGTTTCACATTCTTTGCACACACCATTAATGAGCGTAACCAACGCCATCTCGGGCATAATTATAGTCGGCGGTATTCTGCATATTGAAAATGATATAAAAAGTCCGATCACAATTCTTGCCGTGGTCGCAGTATTTGTGGCCACTATTAATATTGCCGGTGGTTTTTTTATCACACACCGTATGTTAAAAATGTTTAGAAAGTAGGAAATTAAAATGATGAGCGGATTACAAACGGTATCTTATATTGCAGCCAGTATTCTCTTTATTTTAAGTCTTGGTGGTCTTGCCACTCAAGAAAGCGCGAAGCGCGGAAATTATTACGGAATCATCGGAATGGTTCTTGCCATTTTAGCTACAGCGCTGGGGGATTCAACTCAAGGACATAGTATTCTTATTGCAGCGATGGCGGCCGGTGCGCTCATCGGAATTTTTGTGGCTATTAAGGTTGAAATGACATCAATGCCTCAACTGGTGGCCATATTGCACAGTTTTGTGGGCTTGGCCGCAGTTCTTGTGGGCTATGGAAGTTATTTAAATCCGCACACACAATTATTAACTGGAGCCGCTCACTCAATACATTTAACTGAGGTTTATCTAGGAATTTTTATCGGAGCTATTACATTTACGGGTTCAATAATTGCGTGGGGAAAGCTTCAGGGTAAAATCATGAGCCGCCCGCTTATGTACCCGGGACGGCATTTGGTATTAGTCGGAATTCTGATTGTATCGCTGCTACTGCTTCTGCGTTTTTTAAATGCCGATGTCTCTGACGGGATCAATTTACTTCTCATGATGACGGCTCTTTCTTCAGTAATGGGAATTTTACTTGTTATGGCAATTGGTGGCGCTGATATGCCGGTTGTGGTTTCTATGTTGAATTCTTATTCGGGCTGGGCAGCCGCCGCCGCAGGGTTCATGCTTTCAAATGATTTGTTAATCGTAACCGGCGCACTGGTAGGAAGCTCCGGAGCCATTCTTTCTTATATTATGTGTAAAGCCATGAACCGTTCGTTTTTCTCCGTTATATTCGGCGGCTTTGGCGCTAACGAAGGTGCACAGGCGCTGGCTGGAGATCAGGTTATTTTAGGCGAAGTTAAACCGATCGGCACAGACGAAACGGCAGAACTTCTTAAAGAAGCCAAGCATGTTGTTATCGTGCCCGGGTTTGGTATGGCAACTGCCAAAGCTCAGCATTCGGTTTATGAATTAGTTAAAAAATTAACCGATGGCGGCTGCAAAGTTACATTTGCAATTCATCCCGTTGCCGGAAGACTTCCGGGTCACATGAACGTGCTCTTGGCTGAAGCCAATGTACCTTATGATATCGTTCTTGAAATGGATGAAATCAACCCCGAGTTACCAGAGACTGATTTAGTAATGGTCATCGGCGCAAATGATATCGTTAACCCATCAGCACTGGACGATGCGAACAGTCTTATTTATGGCATGCCGGTAATTGAAGTCTGGAAAGCAAAAACCGTAATTGTTTCTAAGCGCTCAATGGCTGCCGGTTATGCAGGTATTGAAAACCCGCTGTTCTACAAAGACAATACAAGAATGCTCTATGGCGATGCTAAAAAAACGGTAGACGCACTGGTCGTGGCGCTGGGTTAGTTTATTTCAAATGTCTGTGTTTACTTCTGCGACTTCAGCCAGGCAATCATCGACTGCACCGGTTGCCCACTGCCCCCGGCAAAAGTTAAAGCGCCGGTAGGTTTATCATTCCAGCAATAAACATCCAAATGCGCCCATTTTTTTCCGCCGCAGAATTTTTCTAAAAATAAAGCTGCCGTAATAGCACCGCCGAAACCATCTGCTGAATTTTTAAAATCGGCAAAATTAGAAGACATAGCACTGAAATATTTTTGAACCAGCGGCATTCTCCAATTA
>JAYTFA010000136.1:0-2048 GCA_043734765.1 Pseudobdellovibrio sp.
AGCTGCTCTTTCACAAATTTTTCAAATAGATTACCGGCCAGAAGTGTTCGATATTCAGCTGAGCCGCGCATATCGCTTAAAGGTTTGATCGAATCCAAGATTAATTTTTTTATGTTTTTCACAGACTGCGCATTGATTTCGACACCTTCAATTTTTCGTTCAATATCACATAATCTAATTGTAGTAGCCGCAACTCCACCAAAAGCTATTTTCGCGGTTTTAATTTTATTACCGTCCATTTTGAAATTAAAACTGGCATTAACCGTGGAAATATCTAAATCCCGTCTTTGAGACACTTTGTAATTTTCAATTTTATCCTGCTGTTCAGGAATCTGAAATCGGACATGGGTAATGAATTCATCTTTTTGCAAATTTATTTTTTTGTAACCAATATAAAAATCTTTTAAAGGCCTTGTGGTTTTTCCGTTTTTACCGAAAATATCCAATTCGGCATCTAAGACCATCAAAACCGGAGTCGTATCAGCAATCGGCGAAGCATTCGCCACATTCCCTACCAGAGTTGCGGCATTTTTTATTTGCAGGGATGCAAAAATATTTAAAAAATTATCTAGAGTGGGGATTTCTTTTGCAATCAATTTTTGAAGTTCAGATAAAGTCACCCTTGCTCCTACAACAACCTCAGAACCTAGAATTTGCTGTTGATAAAGATCCTTGATCAAATGCAGACTTAATATTCTTTTTGCAATTAAATGACCTTTGTTGATCTGAACACCGAGGTCTGTGGCGCCCGAAAATAAGATAACGTCCAAATGCAGGCTCTTATAACGATAAGCTTCCTCTAAAGTCGTGGGCGCATAATACTCATACCCATCAGTTGTTATGAGTACGGGCTCACTCATGAGTTGGGTCAGCCCGCCGGCATCAACTGTGGGATACTTAGTTTTAAGAGTAACATGTTTATTTACATCTACATCCATTGCGGCCTGAAGAATCGGCAGGTACCCGGTACAGCGGCAAAGATTTCCGGTTAAATAATTTTTTGCATTCTGCAGGGTAGGCTTGGCTTTCTCCTCGTGCAGACTTGTAATCGCCATCACAAATCCGGGAGTGCAAAAACCGCATTGACCTCCGAAGTTTCGAATCATAGACTCTTGCACTTCACAGGGTTGGTCTTTTTCAGCCATGCCTTCCACCGTAACCAAGCGTGCTCCGTCCATAGCAAAAGTCATCGCGATGCAGGAATTGATACTCTGATAATTGCTTTCAGAACCGGGTCTCCACTTGGCCGCCATGATCGTGCAGGCGCCGCAGTCGCCTTCGGCACAAACCACTTTTGTTCCTGTCAGATGAGCTTCGTATCTCAGATAACTGCTGAGAGGCAAAAATACGTTTTTGCCTCTCACTTCTTTTTTTACGCCGTTGAGATAAAATGTAACCGAATTTCGCATCAGTAACTTACTTTTTCTATAGATCGGCTCCACAGATCAAAAACATGCTGGGCCTCGGCACGTAAAATCTGTTCAGCCGGAATTTTTCGCAGCAGCGGATCTTTCGGGATTTCGTTATAAATTAAATCATCATCAAATTGAATTCTGGCGGCATCTAATCGTGTGTTGGCATAATAAATTTTTTCAATCCGGGCCCAGTAAATGGCCGATAAACACATCGGGCAGGGCTCGCAGCTCGTAAAAATAGAAGCACCGCTTAAATCAAAATTTCCCATTTTTTTACAGGCCGATCGGATGGCTTCCATTTCAGCGTGGGCCGTAGGGTCGATGTTACAGGTTACTAAGTTTGTACCTTCGCCGATTATTTTATTTTCAAAAACAACAACGGCACCGAACGGACCGCCTTTATTGGTGTGTACATTTTTTTCGGAAAGTTCAATTGCACGCTTCATAAATTCATTATTTTTGTTCATCGTGATACTCTCATTTTGTTGCAAATTTCTGACAATAAGATTCCAAAATCCGGTCAAAATTTCCGATATCCTGCACAATCATTTTAGCAAACTCTTTCGAGGGCTCTACAAACTCGTCATGCATGGGCTTAACCTGTTTTAAAAACTGTTCTTTTACACCGTCAGC
>JAYTFA010000137.1:0-3402 GCA_043734765.1 Pseudobdellovibrio sp.
GAGATCAAAAATATAAATTAAATTGATGGGGAGTTTAAGTTGTTAACATTTGTTAGATCGGTTTTTCTTTTCTGCTTTTTGGCAACATTGATAATATTATTAGTGCCTCAAAAGGCCATCGCAGAAGTTGAGAGTGAAAATAAATTCAATTTAAAAGTCGATATTTATGCCGCGCAAGCCAGTTTGATGCCCTATAAAGGTTATCAGAATGATTCCAGCGCAACGGTTTACCTACGCTACTCGGATTATCAACTTCAGCCGTTTGCACGTTATCTGTTAACAAATTATTATTATCAACTTTCGCCTTCGGCTGATTATGTCAGCGACCGGAGAACGGCTTCAGGCGGCGGCCTGGATTATCAGTTCAATCCATTTCTCCGTTTCAGATTTATTGTTGAGTCCATTAAAAATAAACTGTCGGATACCAGTTATACTCAGGAAAGTTACGGAATCATCTATAACCAGTATCTGGAATTTGAGCATGCTGAACTTAACAACTACCTTGAATCATTTTTAATTCCGCGTGTTGCATCAGGTAAGCTCGATACATTTTTCAAGGTCCAGCTGTTGAAAAGCTTTTACTTAAACCGTTCACCGTCTTCTTCAAATGCATTTTATCCATTCGTTCAGGCTAAAGCAAAAGTAAATGATGACGCGAATTTCGGAGTGAGTGGCCATAATGGAAGTCTCGGAGCCGGTTATCGATTTTACGGAGTTAACGCCCAAAAAGACAGTTTCTCCCTTGTTCTGGAAGGCCACTCTGTTTTTTATCAGAGTAAAAATTTTAACGGAGACTGGTGGCAGATGTTGGCCGCATTACAGTTGTGGATAGATTAAGGAGAATATGTGGAATTTTTTGACTATAATATTTCCTTGTTAAGTAATCGTGACATCTGGATGCTGGGTACGGTTCTCTTTTGTTTCTTAGTTATGGTGGATGATATTTTTGTTGATGTTCTGGCCTTGTGGTCGGGATCCAAACCCCACAAAATTGATACCCTTGAGTTTGAAAAAATGATGACTATTCCGGAAAAGAAAATAGCCATTTTGATTGCCAACTGGCATGAAGACGAAGTTCTTGAAAGAATGGTCGCCGGCAACATCCACAATATTCATTATACAAACTTTGAAATTTTGCTTGGTGTTTACCCAAATGATCTGGCAACTTTGGCAGCAGCACGAAGCGCCGAGAAGAAATTTGCTAATGTCAGAGTCATAGTAAATTCAATAAATGGCCCTACGTCCAAAGGACAGATGCTCAATCGAATGGTCAGTTATATTGACCAGTTTAATAAATTCAGTCCGAACAATGCCTATGATCTCATCGGTATTCAGGATGCTGAGGATGTTATCCATAAATACTCTCTTAAATTAATGAATCTCAGATCTGCGGATTACGATTTTATTCAGATTCCTGTATTTTCACTGGACGTACCATTGAGTAAATTGACGGCCGGGATTTACATTGATGAGTTTACCGAATCCCATACCAAAAATATGCTTGTACGGGATAAGTGCAATGCCGGAGTACCGTCGGCCGGCGTGGGGACCATAGTGAGCCGCCAACTTGTAACCCGACTACTTAAACTGCAGGACGGACATTTTTTAAATGAAAAAACTTTAACAGAAGATTATTATTTGGGCCTGACATGTTACGATTTAAAAGTAAGAGCCCATTTCTCCTGTGAGTATTTTGAAAAACAGAACAGTGAAACGGGCAAAATAGACAAAGAATACATAGCAACCCGGGAGTTCTTTCCGCAGAAAATCAAAGCTTCAATTAAGCAGAAAACCAGATGGAGTCTGGGAATCTGTCTGCAAAGTCTGGAGCATAAACGTAAAAAAAGCAGCCAATTTTTCGGCAACTACTTTCTATGGCGCGACCGTAAAGGGTTAATCAGCGCGCCACTGTTTATTTCTGCGATTTTATTTACAGCTTATTTTTTAGGTGCATTCGCAGTTACAAATGTCTGGCCTACATTGGATTACGCTCCCTACTACGGTTTCTTTTTAGGATTTATGTGGGCCAACCTGTTTCTGTCGATTTTCCGGATTTTTCAGAGAGCCTATCTTGTGAATAAAGTTTACGGAGCAGGAATGGCAGTTTTGGTTCCGGTGAGATGGATCCTAAGCAACTTTATCAATACAACAGCTATGTTCAATGCGATTTACCAGTGGGCGCGCTCGAAAATCAACGGTACGGCGCCGGCGTGGTCTAAGACAGATCACATTATACCGGTGGGCTTCGGCGAGGGAGCGGCTTCAGCAAAAGAAGATCTTTCTCCGAAACGAAGACCACTTGTACCTCTGCCGAGACCTCCTGAAACCACCACTAACGAAATGCTTCACTAACATAAAGGAATAGAAAATGGATAAAAAAACTATAATTTTCGTGTTTGGAACCCGCCCTGAATTTATAAAACTATTGCCGCTGATTTTAGAGGCGCAAAAAAATAAAAACATAAACGCCGTGGTGTGTTCGACCGGCCAGCATAAAGAAATGCTTGAAAGTTTGTATTTATTTTTTGATTTTAAACCGGATATCGATTTTAAACTAATGAAGGCAAATCAAAGTTTAATCAGCCTGCATTCAGAAACTATGAACTGTATGGATATCGTCATCGCAAAATACAGACCCGAATGGGTTATCGTGCAAGGGGATACAACATCGGCTCATGCCGCGGCGATGTCGGCTTTTTATCATAAAGTTTCCGTGGCCCATGTTGAAGCGGGATTGAGAACTTATGATATTCACTCGCCATTTCCGGAGGAGATGAATCGTCGGGCTATCGGGCTTATAGCGCAGGCTCATTTATGCCCTACAAATGAAGCCGCCATGAATTTAAAAAATGAACAAATAGATAAATTATCTTACGTTGAGGTTACAGGTAACACGGGCATCGATGCATTAAAGTTAGTGGCCGAAAAAAATGAGAACTCTCCCATTTACAAACAAATTTACGATGAACAGTTCGCATTCTTAAACAATGATAAGTTCATTCTTGCAACAATGCATAGACGAGAAAATTTCGGAACTGCTCAGCAGGACATCCTGAAAGCCTTTCTTGAAATTGTAAAATCCCGTAGAATAAATATTCTGTTTCCCGTTCACCCGAACCCGAATGTCAGAAAATCGGTTGAGAGCGTTTATGGAAACGAATTCGGTAAAACAGTTTTCTGGGGTTACAAGAATGACGACTTCGTTCAGCATAACAAATCAGGAAAAATATTTTTGGTTGATCCGCTCGATTACCCGGCACTGGTGCATGTTATGAAAAAGTGTCAGTTTTTAATGACGGATTCAGGCGGACTGCAGGAAGAAGCTCCTACGTTCGGCAAAAAGATTTTGGTTTTACGTACAAGCACCGAAAGACCTGAAGGAGTTTCTGCCGGTTTTTCAAA
>JAYTFA010000138.1:0-4577 GCA_043734765.1 Pseudobdellovibrio sp.
GTCTGGGGATTGCGACCTACCCGCTCATTTTTTGCGCGAACAACGAAATTTCCAAATCCTGAAATTTTAACTTTTTCACCGTTTTGCAAAGTTTTTTTAAGCTCCAAAAAAACAAGCTCAACAAGTTCGCTGGCTTCTTTTTTAGAAAAACCAATGGTCTCATATACTTTTTCAACAATATCTGCTTTAGTTACTGTTGAGTTACCGACGTTCTGTCCTGCCATGAGAAATCTTCTCCTTAAGATAATAAAAGCCTAGCAAGTATCTGAAATGAATCAAGTTTTTGAAACTTTATTTTCAATATACTGCTTAGCGTAACGACGCATCCACCGATTTTTTAGCCGACTCTATGAGTTTTTGACTTAATTGCACTAAATCAGCCTCAGATAGAGCCACCTCAGTAGCCTGAAAAACAGCTCTTAAGGCCACGGACTTCTGCCCAATGGGTAACTTATCGCCTTCATAAATATCAAATACTGTCAGTTCTTTTAAACTCGACCCGCAGGATTTTTTAGCATCTTTCAATAAATCTCCTACAGCTTTATTTGACTGCATAACAAATGCAAAGTCGCGAACAGCCGGTTGAAATTTAGAAAGTGATTTAAACTTAACGGGCCTTGGCTGGCCTTTTAAAATTTGCTGCAAATCCAGCTCTGCAATGGCCACCGGCACTCTTATTTTTTCATCATCCAGATATCTGGGATGAACTGAACCTACAAAGCCGACAGCCTTTCCTTCCACAATAACCTGGGCCCATTGCCCCAGGTGCAGAAAGGATGGCGCCTCAGACAGCGAAACAAAAGAATAGGCCGAAATCTGTAAAGACTGAAATAATTTTTCAATTGAAGATTTGATCGTATGGACCGGCAGAGCCGCACCCGCATAAATACCGATAGATTCACCCCAGTCAACCAGAGCTAAGCGACTGTGTTCATGATAGGCCGTTGTGGATTTTGTAAATACATTCCCTATCTCAAACAAAGCCCCATTCTGATTTCCGGCGCGAATATTATCCAAAGTATTTCTCCAGAGCCCCAACGATAAAACTCTGCGCATAACATTAAGTTCTTCACTGAGCGGGTTTCTGATTTTAATTGCCTGCTCATCTGTCTGCAAACCCTGATTTTTTAGTTTCACCAGATCTGAAATGAAAGCACTTTCAAGGGTTCCGCTGGTAAAAGCATAGTTGAAAGCCTGATTAAAACCCTCGGCCCTGATAAACTGCGAAACTTTCTGATTTAATAAATATTCTGCGTTATGAGGGGCCGGCTCGGCTTTTAATGCCGGAATCTTTTCCTGGATATGTTCATAACCGTGAAGCCGTGCATACTCTTCAACAAGATCCATGTCGCGTTCGATGTCGAATCTGAAAATCGGAGGAGTCATCATGTATTCGCTATTTGGCAGGGATTCAACCTTGATCTGAAGTCCCTTCATGTAATTTAAAAATAATTTTTCATCTGCTTCGTAACCTAATCGTTCGCTGACAGTTTTTATTGAAATCCGGATCGGGTTTTTAACCTGCAGCCCTGAGTTGATATCGTAAGCATCGCCGTACACTTCACCACCGGCCACCTGCTGAATTAAAAGTGCCGCCCGGTCCATAATATTTGCAGTGGAACTCGGATCTACTCCGCGTGAAAATCTATAGGCCGAATCTGTTTCAACTCCGTGTGTGCGGGAGGATTTACGGACCGACATCGCATTAAAAAATGCACTCTCTAAAAAAATATTTTTTGTAGCATCTGAAACCCCTGAGTTCAGGCCGCCTATGACTCCGGCAAGAGCCACCGGTTTTTGCGCATCACAAATAACCAGTTCTTCCCCGCTTAAGGTGATTTCCTGATCTTTTAAGGTCTTAAACTGCTCCTGCGGATGTGCGCTCCGAACGATAACCTCAGCCCCCGCAATTAAATCGGCATCAAAGGCATGAAGCGGTTGGCCCATTTCAAGCATCACATAGTTCGTTACATCAACAACATTGTTAATTGAGTTCATACCTATCGACTGCAATCTGCTTTTAAGCCATTCCGGACTGGGGCCAATTTTCACACCGGAGATATAACGTCCGCAATAACGCGGACATAATTCATTATTCAGTACCTGTAATTTAATTTTCTGTTTGGTTTTGCCATCAGAAAATTTAGTTAAAATTTCAGGCGTTTTGACCGGCTTACCCAAGAGGCAACCCAATTCACGCGCCAAACCGAAATGACTTAAACAATCGGCACGATTGGGCGTTACTTTAAGTTCAAAAGTAACATCATCGTATCCACCGAATTCTGCAAAACTCTGCCCCGTTTTGGCAATGGGATCCAAAATTGCAATTCCGTCAGAACTGTCGGCTAATCCCAACTCTTTGTAAGAGCAGAGCATCCCGTTACTTTCGCAGTCGCGAATTTTAGATTTTTTTATCACAAAATTTCCGGGCAATACGGCTCCGGCAAGAGCGGCAATAACTTTGTCACCGGCTTTATGGTTTTGCGCTCCGCAGACGATTTGTACAATAAGACCACCACCAATATCAACCTGGCAGAGCGAAAGTTTATCTGCGTTCGGATGTTTTTCTTTTGAAACAATATGGCCTACAACTACACATGCGTAGTCTTTTGCAAGATTCTGAATTTCTTCAACTTCTAGTCCTGCTTTTGTTAAAATGTCCGCTAACTCCTGCGGCGCGGATAGAAACTTTGAAACATCAACAAAATCATTTAACCATTTTAGAGAAATCTTCATGAACTGCCTTTTTTTATAATCTTAGCTAAATATTAGCGTAGTATTAAAATTGTTTTAAAAATCGAATATCGTTGGCCGGAAATAATCTAATGTCATCTACACCGTATTTGATAATGGCCATTCGTTCCACACCAAAACCAAAGGCAAAGCCCTGCCATTTAGGATACTCAACCCGTGCGTGTTCAAAAACTTTAGGATTAATCAACCCGCACCCGCCGATTTCAATCCAACCCGTCTGTTTGCACATCGAGCAACCTTTGCCTTTGCAAATCGGACAAGAACAATCCACTTCAGCGGAAGGTTCTGTAAACGGAAAAAAGCTCGGTCTGAATCGGGTTTTTAATCCCGCGCCGAAAAATTCGCGTACAAAAAAAGATATCGTGCCCTTTAAATCCGACATCGAAACTTTTTCATCCACGCACATACCTTCAATCTGATGAAAGTTCGGCAAATGCGAAACGTCGCTGTCGCATCTGAACACCGGTCCTGTGCCGATGATTCTTAATGGCGGTTTTTCGTTTTCCAGTGAGTGAATCTGAATGGGCGACGTATGCGTTCTCAATACATGAGTTTCATCAACAAAAAAAGTATCCTGCATATCGCGCGCAGGATGATTGGGAGGGATATTAAGAGCTTCAAAGTTATAATAATCTTTTTCGATTAAGGAACCGGTTCTTAGGCTGTAGCCAATTCGCGCCATGATCGAAAAAATTTCATTGGTTACTTTATAAATTGGATGCTCTTTCCCCTGCTCACGGCCCGCCGTGGGAAAACTCAAATCCAATTTTTGGCTCAGCATTTGTGAATCAATTTCTTTGTTTTTCAAAAGCAATTCGATTTCCAGGTATTTTTCCTCAAGAGCTGTCTTCACCTGATTAACAACTTGCCCGAACGCGGGCTTGTCTTCTTTGGGTAAAGTGGCCATTATTTTCATAACTTCAGTTAAGGCTCCGGTTTTACCCAGATATTTTACTTTGAAATTGTAAAGCTCCTGAGTGCTTGAGGCGCTCTGAAATGCTTGTAATGCTTCATCTCTGATCTGAAAAGGTATCTGTTTCGACATAGTTTTTTATTATCTGTAATATTTTCAGTCTTTTCAAGGGTTTAGCATTATGGTAGGGTACTTTCATAAGGTTTATCGTGGCGCACAAAAATAAGCAGAACTATTCCCCATATAAAGCTCGAAAAGAAAAAGCCGGTGTCAGCTTAAAAGGCCCTGTTGTGGGAAGCAAACGTGACTTTAAACCCGAGCAAATCTATAGCGTTGAGGAAGCCAACGACCGATTTGCAGATATTTTCCGCAATCACGCTTTTTTATGCAGTCACGAAGAGCGTAAAAAATTAGCGGAGTTTTACAATCTGCTCCTGAAGAATCAGGAACATCAGAATTTTACCCGCCTACTGAAACTCAAAGATATCGCTATAAAGCATTTTATTGATTCTATGATTGTGACCGAATTAGTGGATATTAAATTTCCGTTGATGGATGTAGGCACCGGTCCGGGCTTTCCGGGCATACCACTTAAGATCAGATTCAAAAACGAAAAAATATTACTGGCCGAAGGAGTACAAAAACGAGTCGAGTTTTTAAAAACAGTACGAGAAGAATTAAAGTTAAATAATCTTGATATCATCGGCCGCAACATCAATGAACATTTTGTCTATCCGGTACAGTCGGTTATTACCCGTGCTGTTGAGGATATACCGAATACTTTAAAAAATGTGATGAGTTGTCTGCAAGAAGGCGGCTACGTCTACTTTATGAAAGGACCTAACGTCGGGCCGGAAATAAAAATGGCCGAAGACTTAAGCGAGTTTTACAAACTCGAAAAAGATATCAC
>JAYTFA010000139.1:0-8913 GCA_043734765.1 Pseudobdellovibrio sp.
GTCTGGTGATCCGTCACGTAGAGTATCAAATGCTCATTAAAAGAGTTTTCGGTAAAGGATTCGTTTTTAGCTTTTAAATTTGTGCTATCTACACTCGGAAAATACTGAGATGAAATTTTTTGGGTTTTGGCCCATTGGTGGGTTACCTGTCCAATAAGAATTTCTTCTGACATCAGGGCCCCCAATCAAATAAAAGGCTCACATCGGCGCAGGAAGCAGAATGCGTTAACGCACCGACAGAAATATAATCCACTCCGAGCTGGGCAACAGATTTTACCCGGGATAAAACCATATTGCCGCTAGCTTCGGTTTTAATTTCTTTAGGAATTAATTTCAGTGCGAGAGCCATCATTTCATTGGTCATATTATCAAGTAAGATGCGCTGAACGTTTAAGGAAACACATTCTTTGACCTGTTCTAAATCACTGGCCTCAACTTCAATCGGCAAAGTGCAGTTTTGTCTTAAGCGATTGACGGCCTTGGTGATGCCGCCCATTAAAGAGATGTGATTGTCTTTGATCATCACCGCTTCGGATAAATTAAATCGGTGATTAGAACCGCCGCCATGCTGAACGGCGCGTTTTTCTAAATCTCTCAGCAAGGGTGTGGTTTTTCGGGTGTCGAGAATTTTGGTTTGAGTGCCTTCAACTTCTTTTACGAAGCTACGGGTTAAGGTTGCAATCCCGGAGAGCCGGCCGAGAAAATTCAAGGCTACGCGTTCGGTTTTTAATATCTGCAGAAGGTCACCCTCTATTGAGCAGATGTTCTGCCCCTTATAGATGAGATCTCCTTCATTGAATTGCCATTTGACTTTAACTTGAGGCTCTAAAAAAAGCAGGGTTTCTTCAAAGGCATTTGCACCAGAGAGAACTAAATCTTCTTTTGCCTTGAGAAGAGCTTCTCCGTATTTCGGCTTCATCGCCATAGATTCCGTGGTGACATCTCCGGAGGGCATATCCTCTTTAAGAGCAGCCCTAATAAGATCAATTGTTGTCATATATTTTTTTCTATTCCCTGAAGCAATTTGCTGAGTTCGTCTCGAACCACTCTTTCAGTAATTTCCGGAATGACCTGCCAGCAGATACGTTCGGCAATCTGGCGGATTTCTTCTTTCATTAACTGTTCATCAAAACTAGAGTAGCTATTTTTTTGTTGGAGTGAGGCCTGAGCTTTGTGAGTTGCAACCGGCGAATCTTTTAAATACGTCTGAATTTGCTCATTTATTTTTTTCTGTAAATCCGGGGTTTCCTCACTGCGGGAGTTAATGACTTTAACTTCCTCGAAGTCTCCGAAGCTTTCAGTTTCGATTACAAACTGATTTGTTTTGGACGGACTCCACTCATCATTTTCCTGCGTTTCAACAGCCTCTTGTTTCAGAGAGGCTGTTTTAGAAACCGGGGTTTCCCGGGCCGGTTCGGAAGTTGGTGCCGGTACTCTTTTTTTAAACTCAATGGATTCACTTATAATGTAAGGCGTATCCGAAGATTGCGGAATCGAAGGAAATTCAGGTTTAGCTAAAGTGCTGAAATCAGTTTTTTGCCGAACGAAGGTATCAGACTCTTCAAAGTCGGGTAGAGCCGGGTGCTTTAATAAACCTTTCAGCGGAAAAGTTTGCAGCTTAGGAACAAGTCTTTCAACGAGAGCCCGTATTGTTTCTGTTTCAAATGGTTTTTCCAGAGAAGCATCGGCTCTGGAACTTTTGTAAAGCTGCTCGTTCAACTGCATAAAGCTGCTCCACATCAGAACAACCGGGATATTTTTTGTATCTTCATTGCTCTTGAGCTCAAGGCAGACTTCGTAGCCATTTTTTTTGTTTAAAAGGATATCGGCAATTATTATATCGGGAATAAAAGTTTGAGTTACAGATAAAACATCAATTCCTGTGGGAACTATTTTGACCTCGACTCCATAATCAGACAACACCATTTGGATTGCTTTTTTGATGGTCGAGCTTTCATCTGCTAGTAAGACACGCAAAGCCATACCTTAGTAGATATCACGATAGCAAATGAGTCAAGTTCGAGGCATGATAATTTGATGTTAGCTCGTATTGATCGCTACTTACTTGGTTTATTCTGGTCGGCTTTTTTTGCCGGACTCCTTGTGTTTCTCACGTTATTTATTGCCACAGACGCGATGACAACTTTAGTAAAATACAAAGATGTCGGAGGCATGATCATCTTAAAGTACTATGCCTTTTATTCTCCCGAAGTGATCTACAAAATGCTGCCGATTGCTTGCGTGGTAGGCACTGTGATGACGATTTCCTCACTGAACAAAGGCAGCGAACTGGTGGCCTTGTTTGCGTCGGGAATGAGTCTGTTCCGTATTTCGAGAGTGATCTTTATTTCCATTTTTGTGGTGGGTGTTTTCTCCTATTATTTAAGTGATCAGCTGATGCCGGCTTTTAATAAACAGAAAAATTTTACTTACTATAACGACATGGAAAAAACACCATCTCGTTTCCAAACGATTAAAACCAATAAAATCTGGTATCGTTCTAAAAACTCCATCTTCAATATTAAAACCCTGAATGCCGAAGGAAATAAAGCTCAGGGGTTGTCACTTTATTTTTTCAACGACAAATGGGATCTGGTGCAGATGTTAACGGCGGATTCGGTGCTGCTCAACGGACGGCAATGGGATCTGAAAAACGGCACCGTAACGGTTTTTGATCAGGCTTCCAGCTTTCCGCTCAAAGACAAATTTATCGAAAAAACCATCGTCATGACAGAAGACGCTCAGGATTTGCGAAGTACCGGGCAGACATCGGACCTTTTAACTCAGGGAGAGCTGTCCCGGTTTATCAGTAAAAATAAAGAAGCCGGGCTTGACACCATCAGGTACGAAGTGGATTTTTATTCTAAATTCAGTTTTGCGCTGGCCGGGTTGGTTATGAGCCTCTTGGCTCTGCCTTTTTGTGTGGGACAGGGCCGCGGGGGTGGAATGGTTAAAAACCTGGGAATCAGCATTGGTCTGGTTGTCATGTACTGGGTTTTTCACAGCACCTCTCAGACGCTGGGCCAACACGGTGAAATTGCCCCTATTTTAGCGGCCTGGCTGCCAAATGTTTCTATGATGATTTTAGGTGTATTCTTGTTGTTGCGCTCAAATCGTTAATCGTTTAAAAAGATTGTATGAAGCTAGAAATTTTAACCTATCCTAATCCATTGCTAAGAGAGGTTTCAGAGCCCGTTAAAGAATTTGGCCCTGAGCTCAAGAAACTATCCGAAGACATGCTTGAAACCATGTATGATGCCAACGGAATCGGACTGGCAGCGCCCCAGGTCGGTCAATTATTGCAAATGTTGGTTATTGATACGAGACCTCGCGATCTTGAAAGCTCACGTTATGAAAATGACGATCAAACCGAGTCTGAAAAAAAAATAAAGCAGCCCTTGGTTCTTATTAATCCGGAAATTATTAAAGGCGAAGGTAAAACAACTTTTGATGAAGGTTGTTTATCCGTACCGAGTTTTTTTGAATCCGTTGAGAGATTTGAAAAAGTAGAAGTGAAAGCTTTTGACGTTAATGGAAAAGAATTTCGTTTTATTACCGATGGTCTGTTAGCGATCTGTATTCAACACGAAATGGATCACCTTGATGGAACTTTATTTATAGATCATATCAGTTTTACTAAAAGTAATAAAATCAAAAACCAGATTAAAAAGTCCGGTTATCCCACTAAAGAAGAAATAGAAGAAAAAAAAACTAAGCTCAAAAAGGTTCCAGTTCAAGGATGAGCCCGATCAAGGTTTGTTTCTTAGGTACTCCGGAGTTTGCCCGTATTCATCTGAATTCCCTTTTAAAAAATCCCGGTTTCACAGTTGCAGGAGTGGTGACGCAGCCTGATCGCCCTGTGGGGCGGAAAATGTTACTAACTCCTTCTGCGGTTAAAGTATTTGCGGTTGAAAATAATCTCGCGGTCCTGACGCCGGAAAACCTGAAAAACGAACCCGAATCTCTTGAAAAAATTAGATCCTGGCAGGCCGATGTAGCGGTTGTTGTGGCTTTCGGTCAGATATTGTCTCAGGAATTTTTAGACAGTTTCAGATTCGGAGCTGTCAATGTACACGGCAGCCTATTGCCGTTATGGAGAGGCGCTTCCCCGATTCAGAGATCCATTGAGGCAGGCGACACTCAAACAGGAGTATCTCTGCAGAAGATGGTCCGAAAGTTAGATGCCGGACCGGTCATAGGCGAAAGAAACTTAAAGTTGAACGATGAAATCACCGCTACAGAGCTTTATGATGAATTGTCCTTATTAGGTTGCGAGTTGTTGGCACAGGAACTGCCGAAGTTCATCAGCGGAGAAATCCTACCGCGTGAGCAAGATGAAAATAAAGTGAGCTTTGCCGTTAAAATTCAGAAAACAGAAAGTTTATTAACATGGAATAGGAGCGCCACCGAAATACATAATCGGGTTCGCGCATTTACAATGGGGCCCGGAACTTATGTTATACACCAGGGTAAACGCCTGAAAATTCATAAAACCAGAGTGGTCGACAAAAATTCGACAGGAACTCCGGGAACGATTGTATTATTGCAACCCGACCAATTGCATATTCAGACTCAATCCGGAGTTTTATCGCTGTTAGAGCTGCAGCCTGAATCAAAATCAAAAATTTCGATTGCGGATTTTTTAAAATCAACAGTTTTGAAAAAAGGAGATGTGTTTGACTGAAATATTAATTTCACCGAGCCTGTTATCGGCGGATTTTTCTGACATCAGAAATGAAATGGCAAAAATAACCGAAGCCGGTGCTGATTGGCTGCATGTTGACGTGATGGATGGAAACTTTGTACCAAATCTGACTTTCGGCATGCCGATCGTAAAATCTCTGAAGCCCCATACAAAAATTCCGCTCGATGTTCACCTCATGATTGAAAAACCTGAGCGCTACATTGAAGAGTTCGTGCAAGCGGGAAGCGATTACTTAACTCTTCACCTGGAATCCACCCGTGTTTTAAAAGAATCCTTACAGAAAATAAAGTCACTGGGCTGCAAAGCAGGACTGACTCTGAAGCCAAAATCCGAGCTTGAGGATATCAGGCCTTATCTTGGTTTGGTGGATTTAATACTGGTTATGACTGTTGAGCCAGGCTTCGGTGGGCAAAGCTTTATGCAGGAACAGGTTTCAAAAATTTCAATTTTGAAAAAATGGCGTGAAGAAGGCCTGGGTAATTATTTAATTGAAGTGGATGGCGGAGTAACTGCGCAAACGGCCAAGATCTGCAGAGACGCCGGTGCTGACGTACTGGTTGCCGGAAGCGCCGTCTTTAAAGGTGAAAAAACAGTGGAAAATTACAGAAAAAATATTCAGTCCTTAAGATAAAACGGCGGGTGCATGAAAAAATATATTATAGATGGAAATTCAATTACGGTTGATTCATTACATGAAATGACATTTACAGAGGGAGTTTTTGAACTCTCAAATGAAGCCAGAAAAAAAGTTCAGTCCTCGCGTAATTATATTGAAAACAGAATTAAAAACGGCGAAGTCATTTACGGTGTTAACACCGGCTTCGGTGCGTTTTCATCCGTGCGCATCTCTGAATCTCAGATTGAACAACTGCAGAAAAACTTAATTCGTTCTCACTCTATGGGAATCGGGGATCCCTTTACTAAATTTCAGTCGAAAGCCATGATGATTTTACGGGCGAATGCATTGGCGCGAGGTCACAGCGGTGTGCGTGAAGTTGTAATTGAAAAAATATTGGAATTTTTAAATAATGATGTGATCCCTGTTATTCCGCAGCAGGGCAGTGTAGGAGCCAGTGGAGACTTGGCGCCGCTGTCGCATCTGGCTTTGGCATTAATAGGTGAAGGTGAAGTCTGGGGCGAAAGTCTGAACGGTGTTCAGCCTCTGGAGTTGAAAGCAAAAGAGGGCTTGTCTTTGATCAATGGTTGCCAGGTGATGACGGCAGTAGGTTTATTGGCGTTATACGATGCGCGTGAACTCCTGAAGATTGCCGATATCAGCGGAGCGATGTCGCTTGAAGGATTGAGAGGTTCCCGAAAACCTTTTGATCCGTTAATTGCGGCAACACGACCGCACGCCGGCGAAGCTCCGACAGCGCGCAATTTATTAAAAATTATGTCTGAAAAAAGTGAAATATCCGAGAGCCATGCCGTAAACGATCCGCGTGTTCAGGATGCCTATTCGCTGCGTTGTATGCCGGCCGTCCACGGAGCCGCAAAAATGTCGATTCAATATGCCATTAAAGTATTGGAAACCGAGGCTAACTCCAGCACGGATAACCCATTGGTGTTTGTGGATGAAGGCAAGATTTTATCCTGCGGAAATTTTCACGGGATGCCGGTGGCGCATGCCATGGATTTTGCTGCGATTACGATTTCGTCTTTAGCCAGCATTTCACATGAAAGAATTTCTAAATTTATTTCAACCCAGATGAGCGATCTTCCGCCGTTCCTGGCGCCCGATGGCGGACTTAATTCAGGCCATATGATCGTGCAGGTGGCGAGCGCCAGCTTAGTGAGTGAAAATAAAGTTTTAGCTCACCCGGCAAGCGTAGACTCCATGCCCACATCTGCGGAAAAAGAAGATCATGTTTCTATGGGTACTATCGCAGCTCGAAAATTTTCACAAATTATTAAAAATGCACAATATGTTTTTGCAATGGAATTTCTTGCTGCAACCCAGGCTTTGGATCTATTGTTACCCCTTAAGCCCAATGCGGGTGTGCTTGTTGCCTTCAATGCAATAAGAAAAGAAGTTCCCTTTGCAAAGGAAGACAGAATATTTGCGAGAGACGTGGAAAAAATCCGAACCATGATTCTGACGCAAAGTATCCGCAAAAATGTCGAGAGTAAAATTGGAACATTAGAGGTCTAAAACTTCCCGTGAGCTAAACTATTTACAGTCAACTATAATTAAAAGCTATTTAATCACTGGTTCCAGTTTTGCACTGGTCTTTACTCATGAAAAAAGTAATATCACTGACGGTTGCCATTCTTTTCTCAACTTGGATTTTGATGTTCAGCGCCTGTAGTCGGGGAACAAGCTTTTCTCAGCCGCCGGGGCCCACGGATCCCGAAATCGCAAAATTAAATGGAAGCTGTGTTCAGGTTTTTTATGATACCAGTACCGATCCCACTTTTAAATTCGGTCGTTCTCACGGACTGATGTTGTTAAATCTCCTGGGGCACTTTCCTGAATATCAGCAGGTCATCGGGCCCATCGAAGACTACAAAAAAGGCGACATAGATAGATGTTACGCCACATTTTATATTGGTGCTGTTTTCGGCAAGGTTTTACCTGCTGATTTTATCAGCGATTTTAAAACCACCACTCACCAAGTGGTGTGGCTGGGATATAACTTCTGGCAACTGGGAGCAGATTTTGAAAAAATATTTGGTTACAGGGATTATATATTTACCACACTCGATTATGCGAATCGCACCGCCGACGGAAAACCGGGATTTTTCCGGGACGTGCTTTATAAGGGTGAAACATTTTTCAAATTCAGCACCTGGAGTTCTTTACCGCCAGTAACAACTCCGCCCACAACACCCGGGCCGCCCGCTCAAACATTAACAGCGGCTTTTGAAGTGGCAAAGTTAACAAATAAAAGTTCGTCGGTTGCGGAAGTAATGGTAACAACGAGACACTCTTTTACAAATGAAATTATACCCTGGGCCCTCAAGTCCGGTAATAAGTTTTTTGTTGCGGAGTCGCCATTCTCGTTCATCCATGAAGCCGATCGATATTTTGTTTTCGCGGATTTACTTTTTGATTTTTTAAAAGCCCAGCCAAAGCATAATGCAAAAAATGCAGTTCTTAGATTAGAGGATATTCATGCACTTGTTGAATTAAATTATCTGGACGAGGCTGTTAATATAGTAAAACGTAATAACGTGATCCCACATATCATGATTGTGCCGATATTCAAAGATCCACTGTTTGCAATTACTCGCGATGGAGACACACGAACTCAGATCCGGATGGAAGATATGCCGCAGTTTGCTAATCTGATTAGGCGCTACAAATCGGAAGGCGCTGTGTTTATCTGGCATGGCATTACTCATCAATATAATAGTATCAAAAATCCGTTTACGGGCGCTAGCGGGGATGATTACGAATTCTGGGATTCCACTAAGACTACTCCTGTTGCGGAAGACAGTGTTAGTTATGTTCTGGATAAGTTTGACGACGGCTTTAAATCCCTGAAGCAATTCTCGATCGCTCCCAAAATATGGGTGACGCCGCACTATCACGGATCGGCCTTGGACAATGTCATGTTCGGGGAGATGTTCAATTGGATGATCGGACGCGGGGTCTATTCAGATTTTAAAGTGAGCGGCCTTAAATCAGTCGACAGCTCTAAAGCCCTGAACTTTGATCTGAACAATCAGGCTACGATCGCAAACCGACGAGACTTTTTTGCAGGCCTTAAAGTTGACGTGGTTCCGGGCGTAAGCCAGTTCGGTCAGCTCTATCCATATGAAATTTACGGCAATATTTATGGTCAAAAAGTAATTCCTGAAAATTTAGGAAACGTTCAGCCTTATTTAAGCAATCAGGTTGTAGCCACAAGAAACGTGGCGCGAATACTAGAGGATGCAAAGAGAAATCTGGTATTGAGAGATGTCTGGGCCTCCGTGTTTTATCATCCATTTCTGTTGGATGGGGCCTTGAACTCCGAAAACCTTTCCGCCACCGCACCGAAGGATCTTGAACGACTGGTCATAGGAATTAAAGCCCTCGGATACAAATTCATTAATCTCAATGATTTCATCGCAAGCAACACTTTAAAAAAGGGGAATTCACGAATAGAGCTGGAAAGCTTAAAAAAGCAGTAGCCTCCAAAAAATGAACGTACTGAATGAAATTCAGTGTTAACGAACAAATTTAGTTCGGTTATTTTTTACGGTGAGGAATAATTCCTCAA